>JBAXIA010000018.1:0-30392 GCA_037138615.1 Mycobacteriaceae bacterium
CAGCGCTAAAGCCCGAGACTGGATCCAATGGTCTCAGCGCTAAAGCCCGAGACTGCGGCCCACGATCTCCTTCATGATCTCGGTGGTGCCGCCGTAAATGGTCTGCACACGGGCATCGAGGAACGCCTTAGCGACCTTGTATTCGCGCATGTATCCGTAGCCACCATGCAGTTGCACGCAACGGTCGACCAGACGCACCTGGGCCTCGGTGGTCCACCATTTGGCCATCGCAGCCTGTTCGGCGGTCAGTTTGTCGTCGAGGTGAAGTTTGATGAATTCGTCCACCATGATTCGCACCGCGGTGGCTTCGGTCGACAATTCGGCAAGCAGGAAACGGCTGTTCTGGAACGATCCGATCGACTTGCCGAACGCCTTGCGTTCCTTGACGTAGGAAATGGTGTCCTCAAGTACCGACTCCATTGCGGCCGCCGCCATGACCGCAAGCGAAATTCGTTCCTGCGGCAGGTTTTGCATGAGATAGATAAAACCCATGCCCTCTTCACCGATCAGGTTCTCGACGGGCACTTTGACATCGGTGAACGACAATTCGGCGGTGTCCTGCGCGTCCAGGCCGACCTTGTCGAGGTGACGTCCACGTTCGAAGCCCGGCATGCCCCGCTCCACGGCCAGTAGGGAGAAGCCCTGCGCGCCCTTGTTCGGGTCAGTCTGCGCCACCACGATCACCAGGTCGGCATTGATCCCGTTGGTGATGAACGTCTTCGAACCGTTGAGGATGTAGTGGTCACCCTCCCTGACCGCGCGCGTCTTGATGCCCTGCAGGTCGCTGCCGGTGCCAGGCTCAGTCATGGCGATCGCGGTGATCATCTCGCCGGTGGCGAACTGCGGCAGCCAGCGCTCCTTCTGCTCCCGGGTGGTCAGGTTGAGCAGGTAGGGCGCGATGACATCGTTGTGCAGGGCGAAACCGAGACCGCTGTATCCGCCTGCCACAGTCTCTTCGCAGACGATGGTGTTGTAGCGGAAGTCGGGGTTGCCACCGCCGCCGTACTCCTCCGGAACCGCCATGCTCAGGTAACCCTGCTTGCCGGCCTCCAGCCACACCCCGCGGTCGACGATCTTGTCCTTCTCCCACTGGGCGTGGAACGGCGCGACGTGCTTGTCCAGGAACGCCCGGTAAGACTCCCGGAACAACTCGTGCTCGGGTTCGAACAGGGTGCGGGAGTAGTTGACGGCCTTGGCCACGATGACCTCCGGGTAGGGATTTTGTGCTTGCCCCGAGAATAGACCAACCGGATGGTTGGGCGCCAAATCTGGCTCCCGCGCGTCTACGAGGTTCCGTAGGCCGCCAGGCCGGCGGCCAGTGCGGCCGGCACTCGGGCCTTCACCCGCGTGCCGTGCTCGGTGTGCTCGGTGGCGTCGACCCTGCCGTCGCTGTGCAGTCGGGCGACCAGATCGCCGCGGTCGTACGGAATCGTCACATCGACGGTGACCTCTCGGGGTTCGACCAACTCGCCGAGTCGGGTGCGCAGCCGATCCAGACCCTCGCCGGTGTGGGCCGAGACGAACACCGCTCCGGGCAGCGCCCGTCGCAGCTGCGCAAGCGTGAGATCGTCAGCCACGTCAATCTTATTGACTACCAACAACTCTGGTGCAGGAGCAGCATGGTGATCGTTCTGCACCTCGCGTATGACCGTGTGCACCGCCTCGATCTGAGCCAGCGGGTTGACATCAGATCCGTCGACGACGTGCACCAGCAGTTCGGCGTCGATAACCTCCTCCAGCGTCGAACGGAAGGCCTCGACGAGTTGGGTCGGCAGGTGCCGGACGAATCCGACGGTATCGGTGAGAACCACCGGCCGGCCGTCGTCGAACTGCCCGCGGCGGGTGGTGGGCTCCAGCGTGGCGAACAGCGCGTTCTCCACCAGCACTCCGGCCCCGGTCAGGGCGTTGAGCAGACTGGATTTACCGGCGTTGGTGTAGCCGACGATCGCGATGGAGGGCACATCGCTATGCAGGCGCCTGCTGCGCTGGGTATCGCGAACCTGTTTCATGTCCTTGATTTCGCGGCGCAGCTTCGACATCCGCTCGCGTATCCGGCGACGGTCGGTCTCGATCTTGGTCTCGCCGGGTCCGCGAGTGCCCACGCCACCACCGCTGCCGCCGGCGCCACCGCCTTGGCGGGACATCGACTCACCCCAACCGCGCAGCCTCGGCAGCATGTACTGCATCTGGGCAAGTTCCACCTGGGCCTTACCCTCGCGGCTGGTGGCGTGCTGGGCGAAGATGTCCAGGATCAGCGCGGTGCGGTCGACGACCTTGACCTTCACCACTTTTTCCAGGGCATTCAGTTGCGCCGGACTGAGTTCGCCGTCACAGATCACCGTGTCGGCACCGGTTGCGGTGACGATATCGCGCAACTCGATGGCCTTTCCGGAGCCGATATAGGTTGCCGGGTCGGGTTTGTCGCGCCGCTGGATGATGCCCTCAAGGACTTCCGAGCCGGCGGTCTCGGCCAGGGCGGCAAGTTCGGCGAGGCTGGCGTCGGCGTCGGCGGCGGTTCCGTCCATCCATACCCCCACCAAGACCACACGTTCCAATCGCAACTGCCGGTATTCGACCTCGGAAACGTCGGCGAGTTCGGTGGACAGCCCCGCCACGCGCCGCAGCGCGGCACGATCCTCGAGGGCGAGTTCGCCGACGCTGGGGTCGGCGGTGGAGGCGTTGGGGTCAAAGTCAGTCATACGTGGTCGATCGTGTCACGCGGGTACAACGTCGCGCATCCGAATAACGTCCCCGCAGATCCGCCCGAGATCAGCACCGCGCATCCCACCAGGCGTCGGAGAGTTCCCCGCGCGCCAGCAGAACCGACGGCCCCCGCAGGAAGCTGGACGTGTGGGTGACCTCCACGCTGATCTCACCGCCGGGGACCCGGACACCCACGGTGCCGGTGTCGATTCCCTCATATGTCAGTGCGGCCAGCGCGGCGGCTACCGTTCCGGTGCCGCATGACCGGGTCTCCCCCACCCCGCGTTCGTGGACTCGCATCGACACGTTGCCGCCCTCCGGGGCGGTGAGAACTTCGATGTTGACCCCGTCAGGGAACTGGGCCCGGTCGAACTCGATGGCTCCGCCGACGTCAAGTGCGTTCAGTTCGTCGATGGTCAGGCCCGGGACCAGACAGGCCAGATGCGGGTTGCCGACGTCGATGGCCACCCCGGTCACGCGTCGTCCGCCGACGGTTGCGGCACCGGTTCCGGTCCGGATGACGGGGCCCATCTCAACGGTGACATCGGCATGGACATCGTCGGCGTGGTGCACGACGACCGGCCGCGGTCCGGCCACGGATCCGATCACGAACTCGTCGCGCTGTTCCAGGCCGCTGGTTCGCAGATAGTGGGCGAACACCCGCACGCCATTGCCGCACATCTGCGCCCTCGAACCATCGGCGTTGCGGTAGTCCATGAACCAGTCACCGGCGTTCACACCGTCGGGAAGGCGGTCTAGCACTCCGGCGTTAACGGCGGCCCCCGCAGTAGTGAGGCGCAATACCCCGTCTGCGCCCAGTCCGCGGCGACGGTCGCACAGCGCGGCCACCGCACCGGGAGCCAACTCCAGTCCCGCCGAGAGGTCGGGCAGCACGATGAAATCGTTCTGCGTGCCGTGGCCCTTGGCGAAAATCACCTTCTCAGGATACGTGGCGCCAGTGCGCCAACGCCTCGTCGAGTAGCACGTCCGTCGAACCGTCCAGCCAATGGATACGCTCGTCACGCCGGAACCACGACCGTTGCCGACGCACATAGCGACGAGTGCCGATGAAGGTCAGCTCACGGGCCTGCTCGATATCAGCCGCTGTTGCGCCGTCATCGAGCGCGTCGATCACTTGGGCGTAACCCAGCGCACGCCCGGCGGTGACGCCGTCACGCAGACCCCGGCCCAACAGCGCGCGCACCTCATCAACCAGACCGGCTGCGAACATGGCATCGGTACGCACCGCCAATCTGGTGTCTAAAGCTTCTGTTTCCCAATCCAATCCGATGATCGCGGTATCCCATCGTGGCGGTCCGATCTGCGGAGACGACGCGGCGAAGGGTTGACCTGTCAACTCGATCACCTCGAGAGCACGTACGATTCGGCGGCCGTCGGTGTTCAAGATCGTCTCAGCCGCGACCGGATCCTGATCGGCCAGTTCAGAATGCAGTGCGGCTGTCCCGATTTCGGCCAGGCGCGCTTCCCATCGCGATCGCACCTGAGTGTCGGTCGCCGGGAACACCCAATCGTCCAGCAGCGATTGGATGTACATCATTGAACCGCCGACGATGATCGGCACCGCACCGCGAGCGGTGATGGATTCGACGTCGGCGACGGCGGCCTGTTGGTAACGCGCGACGGTGGCGGTATCGGTGACATCGAGGACGTCGAGTTGATGATGTGGGATGCCATGGCGGCCAGCCGGATCGACTTTGGCGGTGCCGATATCCATACCGCGGTACTGCTGCATGGCGTCGGCATTGACGATCTCGCCGCCGAGTTGTTCGGCGATCTGCAGTGCGAGGTGTGACTTTCCGGTGCCGGTGGGCCCGATGACGGCGATGGGCCGGGGCACTAGGGGGTGTCCCGGGTCGCTGCGCTCTCCTCGGGGGTCCACGTGCCTGGCGTCCAGGTGCCGACGAAATATCCGACACCGTAGGGCGCGCCGCGAACAAGTTCGTTGGCACCCTTCGGTTTCGGTTCGGTGAGCCCCGCGAGCACCTGATACGCAACCCTCCCGATGATTCCGCTGGGTAGCCGGGTCAGGGCGGCCGCATCTCCGGTGGCGAGCGCATCATCGAGGGCGACCTGCACCGGCTCGGCATCAGGGTCGAAACCGCCGGGCGCGCCCTGGGTCAGCGTGTTGGCTCCGTCTGCCACCACCAGGACCCCGATTGCATCGGCGGCCTCGTCTATCGCCGCCCGCAGCGCTCGGCCACGGGCCAGCGCTGCGTCGACATCGTGATCCGCGCCGTACACCCGCACCTGGACCCGAGCCGTCGGGTTGGCCTGTCCGCGCAGCCAACCGGCGATCAGCGCACACAACGGTAGGTCGCTGATCATCTGCGGGGCGTCCGATGACAGCAGCACCGGCACATCGACGCCGTACCCGGCGAAAGTGCCGCGGGTAGCGGGTTCGACGATCTGATCGGTCTGGCCGACACCGATGGCAATCCACCGATTCGGCAATGTCGAGGCGGCCGCCAGTGCGGCGGCGTGGAACGGGGCCACCTCGCCAGCAGCGGCACCGGCGAGTTCAGGCACCAGAACTGGCGCAGATGGGGTCAGTGCAATGGCTGCCAACACGGACCCAACGCTAGCGTCCGCTACATCAAGGCCTGCTCGGCAGGCAAGCACTCACACCCAACACATGGGCATACGGAGCCCGGAACTGGTTCAATACCTTCGAGGCCGTCAGTGAAGGTGTCGGCCCTCAGGGCAGTATCGGCGCCGCTTCGCGCGGCAGGTGCGCGGGAATACCGCGCGGAGGGTAGGTGGGTCTGACTCATGACGACCGAGGACACGCAGGCACCCGAATCCGCTGAGCCGTCTGTTGAGCCGTCTCCCGACCTGTCGGCCGAGCCGTCCCCCGAGACCGCGACCGAGTCTGCGCCCCCGGTTCCCAAGCCCGTCCCGCGCCCGGGTCCCGCCCGGCCGGTTCCCGGAACGCGCGCCTCCTCGCACCCCCTGCCGGCACCGCCGGTCAGTGACCCCCGCAAGTTTGGCCGGGTCGCCGATGACGGAACCGTCTATCTGATCACCGGCGCGGGTGAGCGCGTCGTCGGCTCCTGGCAAGCTGGTGATCCCGACGCCGCGTTCGCGCACTTCGGACGTCGCTTCGACGATCTCGCCACCGAGGTCACGTTGATGGAGACCAGGCTGGCCTCCGGCACAGCCGATGCCCGCAAAATCAAGGCTGCCGCTGCCACACTTGCCGAATCACTTTCCACCGCAAATGCTTTGGGTGATATCGATGCGCTGGCCCGACGGCTCTCCGCGATCAGCGATCACGCCTCCGAGACAGTCAGAGCTGATCGGGCCCTCCGCGACGAACAGCGCGCCGAACTGGCCGCCCGCAAGGAGGCACTGGCCGTCGAGGCTGAGGATATCGCGGCCAACTCGACGCAGTGGAAGACCGCCGGCGACCGGATGCGCGCCATCGTCGATGAGTGGCGAACGATCACCGGCCTGGACCGCAAGACCGATGACGCACTGTGGAAGCGCTACTCGGCTGCCCGGGACAGCTTCAACCGACGCCGCGGGGCGCACTTCGCCGAACTCGACCGCGAACGGGTCGGCGTCAAGGAGGCCAAGGAGAAACTGTGCGAGCGGGCCGAGGAACTGTCCGGTTCGACCGATTGGGTCCCGACCGCGGCGAAGTTTCGCGACCTGCTCAACGAATGGAAAGCGGCGGGCCGCGCATCCAAGGACCTCGACGAAGCAATGTGGCAGCGGTTCAAGGCGGCCCAGGACCTGTTTTTCGCCGCGCGTAACGCAGTCAGTGCCGAACGTGACGCCGAGTTTCAGGCCAACGGCGAGGCCAAGCAGAAGCTGCTGGCCGAAGCGGAGAAGATCGACGCCGGTGACCTTGATGCCGCTCGCGCCGCGTTACGCACCATTACCGACAAATGGGATGCGATCGGCAGCGCGCCAAAGGATCGCTCCGCCGATTTGGATCGACGCCTGCGGGCAGTGGAGAAGAAAATCCGCGACGCAGGCGAATCACAGCGCGCCGACCCGGAGGCACAGGCCCGCGCTGAGCAGTTCCGGGCCCGTGCTGAGCAGTTTGAGCGCCAAGCGGAAAAGGCGGCCGCAGCCGGCCGGACCAAGGATGCCGAAGTGGCCCGGGCAAGCGCCGCGCAGTGGCGGGAATGGGCTGATACTGCTGTCGCGGCCCTGACCAAGAGGCGTTAACGGCCACCACGATCAGGGTGGCTAAGACTGCTCCGGATTCCCGCGGGGCTGCTGGCCGCCCCGATTGTCGAGACCTTCCAACAGAGATTTCGCCTGGTTGTCGGCGGCCTCCTGTCGACGCTGGGACTCGGCGGCCAGCTGCACCGCAGTACGCGTCCACACCACCCGCAGCCAGTGGAACGTCAGCAGAATCACCGCGATCCAGCCCACGACGAGCCCTATCCCGGGTCCGGGATGACCGTGGGGGGCGGTCTGTCGCGACCACACCGCCAGCATGCCGATGGCGCTGGCAACAGCAGAGCCGGCCAGTGCGATCCAGGCCAGTGTCCAACGCCGGGTGATCAGTGCCAGCATCGAGAATCCGACACTGAACACCAGGCTCAGCCAACTGAAAACCCGTGACGGCAGGGCGATTCCGACCCCGATCGCTGTGTCGTCACCCACCAGCACGTCGATACCCCGGGCAGCCCCGGTGTGAGGCAGAACGAACGACACCATCACCACGAATACCAGGACCGCGACTACCAGTCCCCTCGCGCCCGGCTCGATCTCGCCCGCCACCCGGCGCTCGGCTGCTTCGAGGTCCGCCCGGTAGGACTCGAAGTCGTCGGCTGATCCCGGCACGCTCATTGCTGACATCCTGTGGTGATCGTCTCATCCACCGGCGGGGCGCCGATCGGTGGCAGGCCAAGTCCGACGGTACGCGGTCGTTGGCCGGCCGCATGGGCGTCGCCCGCTCGGGTTCGCCGATGCGACGCCAGTGACCCGTCGGCGATCAGATGATGCGGCGCCGCACCGGTCACCGTTGTGGTGACGACATCGCCGGGCCGCACCTCGAGGTTGCCGGGACTGAAGTGCACCAGACGGCCATCGCGGGCCCGACCTGTCATCCGCAATGTGGCGAGATCTTTACGGCCTTCACCGCTGGCCACCAGAAGTTCGACGGTACTGCCGATAAGAGCATGGTTCTCCTCAAAGGAGATCGCTTCCTGGACATCGATCAGGCGTTGATAGCGTTCCTGCACCAGGCTTTTCGGCAGTTGCCCGTCCATCTCGGCAGCCGGGGTGCCGGGCCGTTTCGAATACTGGAACGTGTATGCGGCGGCGAAGCGGGCCTGGCGGACCACATCGAGTGTGGCGGCGAAGTCATCCTCTGTCTCGCCTGGAAATCCAACGATGACATCGGTGGTGATCGCTGCATGCGGCATGGCTGACCGGACCCGTTGAAGTATCCCGAGATACTTATCAGCCCGGTAGGAGCGGCGCATCGCCTTCAACACTCGATCGGATCCGGACTGCAGTGGCATGTGCAGTGCGGGACACACATTCGAAGTTGCGGCCATTGCCTCAATCACGTCATCGGTGAATTCCGCCGGGTGCGGTGAGGTGAATCGCACACGCTCCAATCCCTCGATTCGTCCGCACGCGCGCAACAACGACGCGAAAGCGCCGCGATCACGAGGTGTGTGGGGGTCGGCGAAGGAAATCCCGTAGGCGTTGACGTTCTGACCGAGCAGGGTGATTTCCAGGACACCCTGATCCACCAGGGACCTCACCTCGGCTAGAACGTCGCCGGGCCTACGGTCTAATTCCTTCCCCCGTAATGACGGGACGATGCAGAACGTGCAGGTGTTGTTACAGCCGACTGAGATCGACACCCATGCCGCGTAGGCGGAATCCCGGGCCGCCGGAAGTGCGGACGGGAACTCCTGCAGCGCCTCGACGATCTCGACCTGCGCCACCCGATTGTGCCGGGCCCGATCGAGCAGGGCCGGCAGTGAGCCGATGTTGTGGGTGCCGAACACCACGTCCACCCATGGCGCCCGGCGCAGCACGCCCTCGCGGTCCTTCTGGGCCAGGCACCCGCCGACGGCGATCTGCATATCCGGGTTGGCCTGCTTGCGTGGCACCAGATGACTGATATTGCCGTAGAGCTTGTTGTCGGCGTTCTCCCGGACCGCGCAGGTGTTGAACACCACCACGTCGGCGTCGGTCCCCTCTGGCGCGCGACGGTAGCCGGCGGCGTCCAGCAGACCGGCCAGCCGCTCGGAGTCGTGGACATTCATCTGGCAACCGTAGGTGCGGACCTGGTAGGTGCGACCGGCAGACGAGGGGGCCTCATCGCCTGTCTCGCTCTGGTTGCGCACCGATGTCACGGACCTCATGGTACGGAGGTCGGCCGAGGCCGAGAAACCACAGCATCCACCGGCGGACTTCTCCCCAGCTGGGTAGGGTCTGCACATGGCGGGGAGTGCGGTGGTCCCGATGATCTCTATCCGGGGTGCCAACAAACACTTCGGTGACCTGCACGTCCTCAAAGACATCAACCTCGACATCGCCCGAGGTCAGGTGGTCGTGGTGCTGGGGCCCTCGGGTTCGGGGAAGTCAACGCTATGCCGCACACTCAACCGCCTCGAGACAATAGACACCGGCACGATCGAGATCGACGGTGCTCGACTGCCGGTCGAAGGTCGCAAGCTGGCGCAGTTGCGGTCCGAGGTGGGCATGGTCTTTCAATCCTTCAACCTCTTCGCCCACAAGACGATTCTGGAGAACGTCACATTGGCGCCGATGAAGGTGCGCAAGGCCTCCGTGGAGAAAGCCCGGGAGCGCGCGATGGCACTGCTGGACCGGGTCGGAGTGGCCAATCAGGCCAACAAGTACCCTGCTCAGCTTTCCGGCGGCCAGCAGCAGAGGGTGGCGATCGCACGGTCATTGGCAATGGATCCGAAGGTCATGCTCTTCGACGAACCGACCAGCGCGCTGGATCCGGAGATGATCAATGAGGTGCTGGCCGTGATGACCGCGCTGGCCGGGGATGGAATGACCATGCTGGTGGTGACGCACGAGATGGGATTCGCCCGCCGTGCCGCCAACCGGGTGGTGTTCATGGACGACGGTGCCATCGCCGAAGACGCCACTCCCGCCGAGTTTTTCAACAATCCACGATCGGATCGAGCCAGGGATTTCCTCGGCAAGATTCTCAACCACTAGGGCGAAAGGAAATCTCATGCCCGCAATCTCATGGCGCCTCGTCGGCGCCGCCGCTCTGGCGTTCGCTTTGCCGTTCACAGCGACCGCATGTGGCGGCGGCGGCGGCGCCGACAAGCTGGTCATCGGAACGAAGTTCGATCAGCCCGGTCTGGGCCTGAAGAACCCGGACGGCACGATGAGCGGGTTCGACGTGGACGTCGCCAAATACGTGGCCACCGAACTCGGCTACAGCGAGGACCAGATCGAGTGGAAGGAGTCACCGTCGGCCCAGCGCGAAACGCTGATCCAGAACGGTCAGGTGAAGTACATCGTCGCCACGTACTCGATCACCGACAAGCGCAAAGAGAAGGTCGACTTCGCCGGCCCGTATCTGATCACCGGGCAGAGCCTTCTGGTAACCGCCGGGAATACCGATATCACCGGACCGGAGTCGTTGCAGGACAACAAGAAATTGTGCTCCGTGACGGGATCCACACCTGCGCAGCGGATCAAGGACAAATACCCAGGCGTGCAGCTTCAGCAGTATGACACCTACTCGGCGTGCATTGAGGCGCTCAAGAACGGTGCCATCGACGCCGTAACCACCGACGAGGTGATCCTGGCCGGCTACGCCGCACAATCCCCGGGAGCGTTCAAAATCGTCGGCAAACCATTCTCCGAGGAGCGCTACGGCATCGGACTGAAGAAGGATGACACCGACCTGCGCACAAAGATCAATGACGCGCTGGAGAAGATGGAGAAGGACGGCGCCTGGCAGACGGCGTTCGACAAGAACCTCGGCCCTGCCGGACTCACCGCTCCCACTCCCCCGGCGATCGACCGGTACTGAGTTAGCGCACCTCGAATCTTCGGCACCCCGGTCACCGAGGTGGAGGTATTCACGCAGTATCGCGGCCAGATCTTCGAGGCATTCTGGACGACGATTCAGCTCACGGCACTATCGGCGATCGGTGCCCTGATCCTCGGCACCGCACTGGCCGCGATGCGGCTTGCGCCCGTGCCCACGCTCAACTGGCTGGGCACTGCCTACGTCAACGTCGTCCGCAACACTCCACTGACGCTGATCATCCTGTTCTGTTCGTTCGGCTTGGCCCAAACACTGGGTGTGTCACTGGTTGATCCGAAGTCGACCACATCGATTGTCGACAGCAACTTTCGGCTCGCCGTGCTCGGACTGACGCTGTACACCGCCTCATTCGTCTGCGAGACGGTACGGTCCGGGGTGAATACCGTGCCACTCGGCCAAGCCGAAGCGGCCAGGTCGCTGGGGTTCACCTTCAGTCAGAATCTGCGGATCGTGTTGCTGCCCCAGGCATTCCGCGCGGTGATCATCCCACTCGGTTCGGTGGTCATCGCGTTGGTCAAGAATACGACGATCGCCTCGGCCATCGGCGTAGCCGAGGCGGCGTTGCTCATGAAGGAGATGATCGAGAACACCGCGGCCTTGATCCTGGTCGGCACTATATTCGCCGTCGGCTTCGTGCTCCTCACACTGCCGCTGGGGTTGCTATTCGGTCGGTTGAGTAAGCGTCTGGCGGTGGTCCGGCAATGACGAATGCATCGGTTCTCTTCGATGCCCCGGGACCCCGGGCTCGGCTCCGCAATCAGATCATCTCGGCCATCACTGTCGTATTCGTTGCATTGGCAGGGTCGCTCGTAGTCGTCAAACTGGCGAACAAGGGACAGCTGACCGCGGCGAAGTGGAAGCCGTTTCTGACCGCGGACCTGTGGCGGACCTATGTGTTGCCGGGCATCGCGGGCACGTTGACCGCGGCCGCGTTGTCCATCGTGCTGGCCTTGGCCCTGGGACTGCTGCTCGGTGTGGCTCGACTGTCACCGATCGCAGCAATCCGACGGCCGTGTGCGGTGATCGTAGAGTTCTTACGGGCCGTCCCGGTACTGATCATGATGATCTTCGCCTACTTCCTCTATGCGCTCTACGACACCTTTCCGTCCAAGTACCTCGCCCTGGCCGGAGTGGTGACCGGACTGACGCTCTACAACGGCGCGGTGATCGCCGAGATCGTCCGCTCCGGCGTCGGTTCGCTCCCCCGCGGGCAGAATGAGGCCGCCGCCGCACTGGGCTTGAGTTGGGGGCAGGTCATGCGCGCGATTCTGCTGCCCCAGGCCATCACCTCGATGTTGCCGGTGCTGGTGTCGCAGTTGGTGGTGGCGCTCAAGGACACGGCGATCGGCTACCAGATCACGTTCGTCGAAATGGTGCGCCAAGGCACGGTGATCGGGTCAACGTACGGCAATTATGTTTCGGCCCTGATTGTGATCGCGGTCTTGATGATCAGCGTCAACTTCGCGCTGTCGGCGGCGGCGACTCGGCTTGAGCGTCGGCTCCGGAACTCGCGGCGCGGAACCCAACCGCTGGAAGCCGAAGCGCTCGAGCTGGGCGGCGCCCCCTCCGCACGGTTTGAACCCGGCGACTAGCCGATCGTTCACGTCAGCGCGGCGCACCGTTCCAGCAACTCAGTACTCGGCGGCTGATAGAAGGACAGCACTGCGTGCTCACAACCCAACCGCTGATACTCCGGTAGCAGGCGGAGTTGTTCGTCCACCTGACCGGGCTTGCGCGGGTGCAGGAACAGTTGCACCGACCGGCGGACATCGGCGGGGTTGCGGCTAACCTCGGCGCAGGCCTGATCAAGTGCCACGTTGGCCTCTCCC
This sequence comes from Mycobacteriaceae bacterium, assembly GCA_037138615.1. Taxonomy (GTDB): domain Bacteria; phylum Actinomycetota; class Actinomycetes; order Mycobacteriales; family Mycobacteriaceae; genus Mycobacterium. The sequence continues at coordinate 12,571 of JBAXIA010000018.1, forward strand.
CACTCCGCGGCACCCTGATGACTGGTCATGTTCCACTCATCGGCGTGGCGGGCGATCACTCGCAACATCTTCGGCTGGGAACCGCCCACGATGATCGGCGGATGCGGACGCTGGATGCACTTGGGCTCGCACACCGCATCGGACAGGGTGAAGAAGCGACCGGAATGGGTGACCGAATCCTCGGTCCACAGCCGCCGGATCACCGTCAGGGCCTCATCGACCATCGCCACCCGCGAGCCCGGACCGGGGAACTCGATCCCGTATCCGCGGTGCTCGGCTTCATGCCAGCCGGCGCCGATACCGAAATCGAGGCGGCCACCGCTGATGTGGTCGACGGTGACGGCCATCTTGGCCAGGATCGCGGGATGCCGGTAGGTCACCCCGGTGACCATGCAGCCGACTCGGGCCCGCCTGATGACCACGGCCATGGCCGCAAGCGTGGTCCAGCCCTCGTGGGTGGGTTCGGCATTGTCGACCAGACCATAGAAATGGTCGTAGTCCCATACCGCGTCAAAGCCCAGCCGATCGGCTGTGAGCCAGAACTCCTCGAGTTCCGGGTAGGTGAAGGTCGGTGCCAGCTTGACCGAAATCCGCATGCGCGGATCGTAAGGCTAGACCCGGCGGCGCTCCCGTTCGGCTGCCAGCGCATCGGTGACCACAGCGACGGCCATACTTTGGCCGTATCCCCGGCGGGCCAGCATGCCGACCAGTCGACGCATCACCTTCGCATCCTCACCATCGACCAGTACCTCGCGTCGCAGCTTGCGTTCGACAAGTTGCTCGGCTCGAACGCGTTCGGCTCCGGCGTCGATCCCGTCCAGTGCGGCAGCGATCACCTCGGCATCGAGACCCTTGGTCCGAAGCTCGGCGGCTAATGCCCGCTTGCCTTTTCCGGAGTAGGTCTGCCGGGACCGCACCCATTGCGCGGCGAAATCCTCGTCGTCGACCAGGCCAACCGCGACCAACCGGCGCAGCACCGTCTCGACTACGTCATCGGGATAGCCATGCTTGGCCATCTTCCCGATGAGTTCCGCGCGACTCCGGGCCCGCGCGGTGAGCAGGCGCAAGCACAGTGCGTGCGCCTGCTCCTCGCGGGTTTCAGAAGTCGACGGGAGCGGGCAGGACGTCATCGACGGGTTCGTCGGTCAGCACGGCTCCGATGCCGAGCTTCTCCTTGATCTTCTTCTCGATCTCGTTGCCCACGTCCGGGTTCTCGACCAGGAAGGCACGAGCATTTTCCTTGCCCTGGCCCAACTGCTCACCCTCGTAGGTGAACCACGACCCCGACTTGCGAACGAAGCCCTGATCGACACCCATGTCGATGAGCGAGCCCTCGCGGCTGATGCCCTTGCCATAGATGATGTCGAACTCGGCCTGCTTGAACGGCGGCGAGACCTTGTTCTTGACGACCTTGCAGCGGGTGCGGTTGCCCACCGCATCGGTGCCGTCCTTGAGGGTCTCGATCCGCCGCACATCCAGACGCACCGAGGCGTAGAACTTCAATGCCTTGCCACCGGTGGTGGTCTCGGGTGAACCGAACATCACACCGATTTTCTCACGCAACTGGTTGATGAAGATCATCGTGGTACCCGAATTGCTCAGTGCGCCGGTGATCTTGCGCAACGCCTGACTCATCAGGCGGGCCTGCAGGCCGACGTGGCTGTCGCCCATCTCACCCTCGATCTCGGCACGCGGTACCAGCGCGGCCACCGAGTCGATGACCAGGATGTCGATCGCTCCCGACCGAATCAGCATGTCGGCGATCTCGAGTGCCTGCTCACCGGTGTCAGGCTGGCTCACCAGCAGGGCGTCGGTGTCCACGCCCAGGTTCTTGGCGTATTCAGGGTCGAGCGCGTGCTCGGCGTCGATGAACGCCGCGATACCGCCGGCGGCCTGGGCGTTGGCCACCGCGTGCAGGGCTACGGTCGTCTTGCCGGAGGATTCCGGACCGTAGATCTCAATGATGCGGCCGCGCGGCAGCCCGCCGATACCCAGCGCCACGTCAAGGGCGATGGAGCCGGTGGGGATGACTGAGATCGGCTGACGAACCTCGTCGCCGAGTCGCATCACCGCGCCTTTGCCGTGATTCTTCTCGATCTGCGCGAGCGCGAGTTCGAGAGCCTTGTCGCGGTCGGGGGCTTGCTGTGCCATGGGTGTCTCCGTTCTTTCCGGTGTGTCCGATCGACCGGTGTCGGTCAGTTGCCGTGACGTTAGAGAGGACCTCTGACAAAACGGTTTGACCTGGAAGAGACGGTCGAACACCGCTCACAATAGCGAACATGTGTTCGATGGCAAGCAGGCGCGCGGCGTGTCGGATTACCGGGCACCTACCACTGGTCACGGGGTACATCGAAGTCGGCGCACAGCGCCCGCCACACCTCACGGGGGTCGATACCGGCCTCAATGGCCTGCTCAGAGGTCCGGCCGCCGAGTCGGCTCAGCACATGGTCAACCAGCAGCGAGGCACCCCGCACCGGGCCGAACTGCGCCTCGACGAGTTCGTGGAATTCGGTCAGCCGCACGCCATCAACCTAATCGGCCGCCTCGTGACACACCCGTACCGGATCGGTGACCCCGACCAGGCTCTCAGCAGCCCGTCGCGCCGCCTGGCGGTAGGACGGCGAGGACAGCACGCCCTTGACCTCCGCCACCAGAGCGTCAACCGCCAGCGGCCGGATCAGACGCGCACTCCCCTGTCGCACAACACGATTCGCTAATTCCCACTGATCGCCACCACCGGGAACCACTACAATCGGCACCCCGGCGAGCAGCGTTTTGGACAGCATGCCGTGCCCGCCACCGCACACCACGACATCGGCCTGACGCAGCAGATCGTCCTGGCGGCCCAGTCCGACCACGGCCCATGGCGGCACCGGGATGTCGTCGCCGCCGGATCGAGATGACACCAGCTGTGACACCACCACCCGGGACCCGGCCGGCAGGGTCTCACCCGGGACCAGATTCGCCAGTGCCAGTTCGGCGAGCCCAACCGTGCCGGTGCTGGCCGTCGAGGGTGCGACCACGACCACCGGCCCGTCACCGGGCGGAACCGTCAGGGCCGCGGCGGTCGGCTCGAAGTGCAACGGGCCGACGACGACTGCCTCGGCCGGCCAGTCCGGGCGCGGTACCTCCAGGGCGGGAAGGGTGGCGATGAGCCGGCGCAGCGGACCGGGATCGGCACCGGGCAGCCCGATCTCCCGGCGGGCCTGGGCACGCTGGCGCTCCCCGACACGCACCGAACGAGCCGTGAACGCCCGCATGGTGGTGTCGCGTAACCGGCCCCGAACCCCGGTGCCCGGCGCCAGTCCGCTGCCGATCGGCGGCAGGCCCTTCGACGGGAGGTACAGCGGGTGCGGGCTGAGTTCGATCCATCCGATGCCGGCAAGTTCCGCCGCCATCCCGCCGCACACGGTGATCACATCGGACACCACCAGATCGGGCCGAATATCGCGCAACACGGGCAGGTTCAGCACTGCCATCCGAGCGGCGCGACGATGCAGTTTGGCGCCTGCGTCGGTGTCGTCGTCGGAGTCGTCGGGGTCCAGGCCGAGCAGTTCGACCGCATCCAGGCCTGCGCACCGCGCGGTGTCGAGCCATCCGCTGCCGGTCAGCAGCACCGGGTCATCGCCGGCCGCGGCAAGCCGCAGACACAGCGCGATCGCGGGGAAGGCATGGCCTGCCTCCGGTCCGGCGACCACAGCGACCCGCATTCGCCCCACCATGCCACAGCGCATCGCCTCCGGTAACGCTCTAGTCTGGCGGTATGACCGAGCAGACCACGAACGTCAGCGCTGGCGTCGACAACGCGCACACCGTCGAGATCTTCCTGACCGCTCTGGAGGACCAGGACATCGACGGCGCAGGCGCGGTACTCGACGAGAATCTCGTCTATCAGAACGTCGGGTTCCCCACCATCCGCGGACGGGCGCGCACCATGAAGCTCTTTCGAGGTATGCAGGGCCGGGCCGGCTTCGAGGTGAAGATCCACCGCATCGCGGTCAACGGCTCCTCGGTGCTGACCGAGCGCACCGACGTGCTGGTGTTCGGCCCGGTGCGACTGCAGTTCTGGGTGTGCGGGGTTTTCGAGGTCCACAATGGCCGGATCACGCTATGGCGGGACTATTTCGATATGTTCGATTTCACCAAAGCCATCGCACGCGGATTACTCGGCGCCGTCGTACCGGCGCTTCGACCCCGGTTTGATTGACCCGACGTTTGATTAACCCGGCCGGAAACTACGCCCGGCGAGCCTGACCAAGTTCTTCAAAGGCCTGCGCCCAGCCGATCAGACGGTCGGTGGCATCGGTGAGTTCATGCCGGTAGCGCTGCTGGAACACGCCGGTGGTCATCGGATCGGAATTCACCGATGACACCAGATGCGCTGCGGCAGTGACCATCGCGTTGTACTGACGGACACCGCTATTGAGTTGGGTGGTTAACGCGTTGATCGTTGGCGTCAGATACTCCCGCGCCTGCGGGTTGTCGCCACCCGCACGTTCCATCGACACCACCTCGGCTGCTGTCGCCGACATGGCTGCCGCAGATCGACCAGCTGCGGCAGTGAGTTCGCGAATCTCGTTGGACGGCAACATGTTTCCACGCTCCATCACACCCAGCAGGGAGTGCAGCCCACGCTCCGAAGCCCCCAGCGCCGAGATGGCCGGCCGGGCAGCTGACCCGAACGGCGGCAGCCGACGCGCACTGGCCGCACGGAGCGGCGGTAACGTTTCACCCCGCAGCCACCGGTAGCGCAACAGCAGCAATGTTGCTGGTGCGGCCGCGCCGGCGGCGATCAGCCCGGTGATCAGCAGGCCCCACACCGGCGTGCTCCACGCCGCAAGTAGACCGGTCACCAGGATCCAGAAGGCTGATGCGATCCCGAAGAACAGTCCCAATCGCAGTGCCCAGCGTCGCTTTCGCAGCAGTCGTGCCCGCGGGTCGGCGGCGGCGCTGAGTTTCTGCGCCGCCACGTCGGCGTACTCGGCGGCGGCATCGATCCCCCGCTGCAGCGTGGAACGCAACTGCCGCGACGCCGATCCCCGATGCTCGGATTTCACCGCCATCGAGAGCCCGCCTCCTTAGGAAGACGCCTACTGGCCGAGCGGTTGCTCGGGCTCAGCCGTGCTGGCCGGGGTGGCCGGTGTCTGGGTGGCGGCGCCGCCGGACGGCAGCGCGTCACCGCGCATCGAGGCCCGGATCTGCTCGAGCCGGGAGTGTCCGGCCATCTGCACGCTGGCCTGCTGAACTTCCATCATCCGGCCCTGAACCGAGTTCTGCGCAAGCTCCGCCGACCCCATGGCGTTGGCGTAGCGGCGCTCGATCTTCTCGCGGACCTCATCGAGGCTGGGGGTGCTGCCGGGTGCTGCGATCTCGCTCATCGACCGCAGTGAGGCGCTGACCTGTTCCTGCATCTTTGCCTGCTCCAGCTGGCTGAGCAGCTTGGTGCGTTCGGCGATCTTCTGCTGGAGCACCATCGCGTTCTGTTCGACGGCCTTCTTGGCCTGCATCGCGGCCTGCAGTGCTTGGTCGTGCAGGGTCTTGAGATCCTCAACGCTCTGCTCGGCGGTCACCAACTGCGCGGCGAACGCCTCGGCGGCGTTGGTGTACTCGGTGGCCTTGGCCGCGTCGCCGGCAGCGGTGGCCTGGTCTGCCAGTGTCAGCGCTTGGCGCACGTTGGCCTGGAGCTTCTCGATATCGGCGAGCTGACGGTTGAGCCGCATCTCAAGCTGCCGCTGATTGCCGATGACCTGAGCCGCCTGCTGGGTCAGCCCCTGGTGCTGCCGTTGAGCATCCTCAATCGCCTGCTGGATCTGCACCTTGGGGTCGGCGTACTCGTCGACCTTGGAGCCGAACAGCGCCATCAGGTACTTCCACGCTTTGACGAACGGATTGGCCATGTGTGTTGCCCCGCCTTCGAGTGAGTGCCGCTTTATCAGAGTCGACGCCCAATTTATCGGTTCGGGCGCCCTACCCACACCCCGGTTCCAAACTCCGTCACCGAAATCTGGCAAATCAGCGGATTCAGGCGACCGCCCTGGCTGCCGGATGACCGATGACGACCGTGGACGGGGCGGCAACCGCGAGAGCCCCGCCGCGTTCGACGGCTTCCTGGCAGGCCATCTCCGTGCCGGCATCACACAGCACCCGCGACAGCGGGAGGTCCAGGGCCGCGCAAATAGCGCTCAGCAATTCGCTGGAGGCCTCCTTGCGGCCCCGCTCGACCTCGGAAAGGTAGCCCAGGCTCACCCGGGCCGAATCAGACACCTCGCGCAAGGTGCGCCCCTGTGACGTGCGAGCACGCCGCAACACATCACCGATAACTTCTCGCAGCACTACAGCCGCCATGGCGCATCCTCCTTGAGTCGTCGCATTACCTACTGCAACGCCCGAGTTCCCCGCCAGGTTCCCGGCGGATAGCTCAGGGGTCGAGGTGCGTCGGACTGAACGCCGAGACCAGGTAGTCGACTCCGGTCACTACCGTCAGCACGATCGCGGCACCCAGTACCCACCAGGCCACTGTCAACCACGGCCCTGACCAGCTGTTGAGGGGAAGGATGAACAAACCGATAGCAATGGACTGGACGAGCGTTTTGAGCTTGCCACCCCGACTTGCCGGGATGACTCCCCGGCTGAGTACCGCGAACCGCAGCACTGTGATCCCTATCTCACGCACCAGGATCACCACCGTCACCCACCAGGGAAGATCGCCGAGCATGGACAAGCCGAGCAGAGCGGCGCCGATCAGCATCTTGTCCGCGATGGGATCGGCCAGCTTGCCGAAGTCGGTTTCCAGGCCGTAGCTACGCGCCAGCGCACCGTCGAGCCGGTCGGTCAGCACGGCCACAGCAAAGATGACGAAGGCGGCGATCCGGCTTGGCGTCTGATGCCCGTTGCCGGCAAACAGGAAAAGCAAAAAGATCGGGACCAGAACCAGCCGCACCGCGGTCAGCAGGTTGGCGATATTGGCAACCCGAGCACCCTGGGCAGCCGGCGGAGTTGTGGGTTGGCCCGACACGACCATCAGAATATCGGTACGAGCTCCTTCAACCCGCGACCGATATGGTTGCGCCGTGCTCGACTCCTCGCCCGGGGCCCCGTCGGCGGCCGGACACCGCCACGATGTCGTCATCCGGCGCGCCCGTACCTCCGACGTGCCCGAGATCAAACGGCTGGTCGATATCTACGCCGGGAAGATCCTGCTGGAGAAGAACCTCGTCACGCTGTACGAGTCGGTTCAGGAGTTCTGGGTCGCCGAAGCCGCCGGTCAGATGCTCGGCTGCGGGGCGCTGCATGTGTTGTGGGCCGACCTCGGCGAGGTGCGCACCGTGGCCGTGGATCCGAGCGTGAAAGGCCAGGGCATCGGATACGCGATCGTGGACCGGCTCCTGACGGTGGCGCGTGAACTCCAACTGCGGCGGTTATTCGTCTTGACCTTCGAGACCGGGTTCTTCGGCCGACACGGATTCACCGAGATCGAGGGCACCCCGGTCGACGCCGCGGTGTACGAGGAGATGCGCCGCTCCTACGACGTCGGTGTGGCAGAGTTCCTCGACCTGAGCTACGTCAAACCGAACATCCTCGGCAACACCAGGATGCTGCTGGTGCTGTGACTCAGAAGTCCTCGGGCACTCCGTCGTCGTAGTCGTCGTCGCTGCCGTCGTCGCCCGCGCCGTCACCGCGGATCGCTCCCAGCGTCGCCGCCAGTTCGTCGGGCTTGATCAGGACCTCGCGGGCCTTGGAGCCCTCGGATCGTCCGACGATGCCCTGGTTTTCCATCAGGTCCATCAACCGGCCGGCTTTGGCGAATCCGACCCGCAGCTTGCGCTGCAGCATCGAGGTGGACCCGAACTGACTGGACACGACCAGTTCGACGGCCTGCAGCAGCAGGTCCATATCGTCGCCGATATTCGGGTCCACGTCAGCGCGCTCACCACCGGGCTTGGCCGCGGTGACGCCCTCGGTGTACTCAGGTTCAGCCTGCTCCTTACAGGCCTGCACCACGGCGTAGATCTCTTCGTCGCTGATGTAGGCACCCTGCAGTCGGATCGTCTTGTTCGAGCCCATCGGCAGAAAGAGCGCGTCGCCCATACCGATTAACTTCTCCGCGCCCGGCTGATCCAGGATCACCCGGCTGTCGGTCAGCGACGACGTGGCGAAGGACAGCCGAGACGGCACGTTGGTCTTGATCAGACCGGTGACGACATCCACCGACGGCCGCTGGGTGGCCAGCACCAGATGGATGCCGGCCGCGCGCGCCTTCTGGGTGATCCGAACGATCGCATCCTCCACGTCGCGCGGCGCAGTCATCATCAGGTCGGCCAACTCGTCGACAATCGCGACGATGTAGGGGTAGGGCTTGTACACCCGCTGGCTGCCCAGTGGAGTGGTGATCTCCCCGGAACGCACTTTGGAATTGAAGTCGTCAATGTGACGCACCCGGGAGGCCTGCATGTCCTGATAACGCTGTTCCATCTCCTCCACGAGCCAGGTGAGTGCGGCGGCCGCCTTCTTCGGCTGGGTGATGATCGGGGTGATCAGATGCGGAATGCCTTCATACGGAGTCAGTTCCACCATCTTGGGGTCGATGAGGATCATCCGCACTTCCTCGGGAGTGGCGCGGGCCAGCAGCGAGATCAGCATGGAGTTGACGAAGCTGGACTTGCCCGAACCGGTGGAGCCGGCCACCAGAAGATGCGGCATCTTGGCCAGGTTGGCCGAGATGAAATCGCCCTCGATGTTCTTGCCCAGCCCGATGACCAACGGGTGGTGGTCTCGTCGCGTCGAGGCCGCATTCAGCACATCGGCAAGTCGGACCATTTCACGATCGGTGTTGGGCACCTCGATACCCACCGCGGACTTGCCCGGAATGGGCGCCAGCATCCGCACACTCTCAGTAGCCACCGCGTAGGCGATATTGCGTTGCAGCGCAGTGATTTTCTCGACCTTGACTCCGGGACCGAGTTCTACCTCATAGCGGGTGACGGTCGGCCCACGGGTGCATCCGGTGACCGTGGCGTCCACCTTGAACTGTTGGAGGACCGAGGTGATGGAGTCCACCATCTGGTCGTTTGCCGCACTGCGCCGCTTGGGCGGGTCACCTGCGATGAGTAGATCCAGCGGCGGCAGCGAGTAGGGACCGTCCACCGCCCGGTCGATCGAGGTGGTTTCCTGCTTGGGTCGAGCAATCTTCTTACGGCGGGGTTTGATCGGCTCGGTGAGGTTTGCCGCCCCGGGCACCGGTTCATCGAGTGGGTAGTTGTCATAGGGCGTGCCCATCGGGCCTGCCCCGCCCGGCAGCTCGTCGGCGCTATAGGCACGCGGATCGTCGTAGTAACCATCCGAGGGGTCTTCGATCGCATCCTGAGTGACAACGGATCGAGCCGGCGCGACGTCGTCGTACTCGTCCTGGTAGTCGTCCGGGTAGTCGTCTTGGTCGTCGTCGTAGCCGTAGCGGGCCCGAGCGGCGAACATGGCGTAGAGCGTCTCGGGAACCTCACGGATGGTGGTGCCGGTGATCAGCAGCACGCCGAATACCGCCGCGCCAATCAGCAGCGGTGCGGCGATCCACCCCGTCAACCCGTCAGACAGTGGTCCGCCCATGGCGAATCCGATGAAACCGCCCGCGCGTTGGCGGGCAGCCGGGTCGGTGGGAGAGCCCGACCATAGGTGCCACAGGCCTAATACGGGTAGGCCGATCATCGCCGAACCCAACACCAGTCGTGGGCGGGTCTCCGGATCCGGTTCGGTGCGCATCAGTATCACCGCGACGGCGACGATCAGTATCGGCAGCAGGGTCACCGCGGCGCCGATAAAGGTCCTCAAGCCCGAGTCGATCCACCCCCCCACCGGCCGGGCAGCATCAAACCAGGACGCCGCGGCGATGATCACGGCAAGCGCCAGCAACCCCAGGGCGATACCGTCACGACGATGCCCGGGCTCGATTTCGCGGGCCCGACCGACCGAGCGAGCGGTCGATCCGGCGCCCCGGGCCATCATGAACCAGGTGGCGCGGGCGGCCCGGCCCCCAGCCGCCGACGCGACGGCGAAGTTCGACGGGCCTTTCTTGACCGGGCCCTTTCTGGCGGGTGATTTGCGGCCTGCCGAAGCCGGCTTCGCCGGTTTGGATTTGCTCTTTGAACTGGTCGTTCGCACGCCAGAGCGAGCGGCCGTCTTATTTGCCATGCGGGAAGATTAGTCCCTAGAGTCCCATCTGCACCATAGGCAACACGGGTCACACGGCACGCCGTTGCCAGACCGCAATCAATCGGCGAATGCCGACTTCAGCGCTGTCCGGCGCGTCACCGCGGCATCGTAGCGAGTGCGCTCTAGTGCCGTGGTCGGGACCAGTGGCGGCACCGCAACCGGGTTCCCGGCGTCGTCGACGGCCACCATCGTGAAGTACGAACTGTTGGTGTGCCGGCGAGAGCCGTCCCGGATGTTCTCGGTGTCGACCCGGATACCCACCTCCAGAGAGGTCCGACCGGTGTAGTTCACGGTGGCCGAGAATGACACCAGCTCCCCCACCAGGATGGCGTCTCGGAACAGCACGCGATCCACCGAAAGTGTCACCACGTAGGTGCGCGCATAGCGACTGGCACACGAGTACGCCACCTGGTCGAGAAATTTCAATAGCGTGCCGCCGTGGACCTTGCCGGTGAAATTCGCCATGTCCGGCGTCATCAGCACACTCATGTACAGCGACTTCCGGTCGGAGTGATCTTCCATGGGCGATACCTCCTTCTGGGCTCCCTGTCCTCTGGGCTCCCTGTCCTCTGGGACCATTGTGTGTCAGCAGCGCCATGGCTCTACGGTTAACTGTCCGATCCCGCACGTCTCAATCCTGATCAAGCCGAGGAGTCAGCAGATGCCCGTTGTGGTCGTCGCGTCATTCACCGCCAAGCCGGAATCCGCCGATGCAGTCCGCTCAGCCTGCCTGAAGGCTGTTGCAGCAGTCCACGACGAGCCGGGTTGTCAGCTGTACTCGCTGCACCAGACCGGTGACACCTTCGTGTTCATCGAGCAGTGGGCCGACGCCGAGGCACTCAAGACCCACGGCACCGCGCCCGCCATCGGCGTGCTGTTCGGGGCGATCGGCGAGCACCTGGCCGGCGCACCGGATGTGAAGATGCTCGAGCCCCTCCCGGCCGGCGACCCGGCCAAGGGCCAGTTGCGCGCCTGAGCTGATGGGCGCCCTGAAGGGGAAAGTTGCATTCATCACCGGGGCGGCCCGCGGTCAGGGACGCGCCCACGCGGTCAAGTTGGCTGGCGAGGGCGCCGACATCATCGCGGTCGATCTGTGCGATCAGATCGCCAGCGTCCCTTACCCGTTGTCCACACCCGATGATCTCGCCGCGACGGTCAAACTCGTAGAGGACACCGGGGCGCGAATCGTTGCCCGGCAAGCGGATGTCCGAGATCGCGCGGGAATGAAAACGGCGCTAGCCGAAGGTATTGCCGAACTGGGCAGGCTCGACATCGTGATCGCCAACGCCGGAATTGCCCCGATGACTGATGCGAACGCCTGGCAGGATGTCCTCGACGTCAACCTCACCGGCGTCTATAACACCGTCGACGTAGCGATGCGCCCACTGATCAAGCAGGGTGACGGCGGATCAGTGGTGCTCACCAGTTCAGTGGTAGGACTGGTCGGCGTCGGTGCTCCGATGGGTGGTTCGCTGGGATATACCGTGGCCAAACACGGTGTCGTCGGCCTGATGCGGGCCTACGCCAATTTCCTTGCCGCATACAACATCCGGGTCAATTCCGTCCACCCGGCGGGAGTCAACACACCCATGATCGACAACGAGTTCACCCGATCGTGGCTGGAGGGCATGGCCCAGTTGGAACACGCCGGACCGGATATGACCAACGCGCTTCCAGTGCAGACGCTGGAGCCTGAAGATATCGCCAACGCCGTCTTCTGGCTGGTATCGGATGCCGCGCGCTATGTCACCGGGGTCGCACTGCCGGTGGATGCCGGATTCGTCAATAAGCGCTAGATCTCCAGCACCGTCGGCACAATCATCGGCTGGCGGCGGTAGACCTCGCCGATCCATTTACCGACCGTGCGCCGCACCGCCTGGGCAATTCGCAACGGATCAGTCACCTGGTTGGCGGCCAGCGATTCCAGTTCGTCGGCGACTTTTTGGACAACCGGTTCCAGCGCCTTGGGATCCTCGGAGAATCCACGCGAGTACAGGTGCGGCGGTGCCGCGACCCTGGCACTTCCCCGATGCACCGCCACCGTCACCGCAATGAAGCCCGAACTCAGCACAAGCCGCTCACCGAGCGTTGCCTCACCAACATCGCCGGAGACCAGACCGTCGATGAACACCTTGCCCACCGGCACCGAACCAGCGATGTTGGCGACGCCGGCCATCAGGTCCACGCTGACCCCGTTCTCAGCCAGCATGATCGAGTCCTCCAGCACTCCGGTCCGGACCGCCAGCTTGGCATTGGCCCGCAGATGCCGCCAGGTGCCGTGGACGGGCATGACGTTGCGCGGACGCACCGCGTTATAGAGGAACAACAATTCGCCGGCATAGGCGTGACCTGAAACATGGACGCGCGCTTGTTGATTCGTGACCACTCGCGCACCGATTTTCGATAGTGCATCGATGACGCCGTATACAGCCTCTTCATTGCCGGGGATCAATGATGAGGACAGAATGATCAGGTCATCGGCGGTTATCGAAATGCTGCGATGCTCCCCACGCGACATCCGCGACAGCGCCGACAGCGGCTCGCCCTGGGTGCCGGTGGTAATGAGCACCAGCCGCTCGGGAGCCATCATTTCGGCGGCAGCAATGTCGATGAGGTCATCGTCGGCGACGTTAAGGAATCCCAGTTCTTTGGCGATCCCCATATTCCGGACCATCGATCGGCCGACGAACGAGACCTGCCGACCCAGTGCCACCGCGGCGTCGATGATCTGCTGGACCCGGTCGACGTTGGAGGCGAAGCAGGCCACGATGACCCGGCGCCCATCTGCGCCCCTGATGAGCCGGTGCAGGGTCGGACCGACCTCGCTCTCCGACGGCCCGACACCGGGGATCTCGGCATTGGTTGAATCGCACAGGAACAGGTCCACACCGGCATCGCCGAGGCGTGACATTCCAGGCAGGTCGGTGGGCCGCCCGTCAGGGGGCAGTTGGTCGAGCTTGATATCGCCGGTGTGCAGTACCGTTCCGGCTCCGGTGTGGATCGCGATCGCCAACGCGTCGGGTATCGAGTGGTTGACCGCGAAGTATTGGCACTCGAATACCCCGTGCGTACTGCGCTGTCCCTCAGCCACTTCGACGAACTTCGGTTTAATGCGGTGCTCACGGCATTTCGCGGCCACCAGGGCAAGGGTGAACTTGGAGCCGACCACCGGGATATCACCACGCAGCTTGAGAAGGTACGGAATCGCGCCGATATGGTCCTCGTGGGCATGGGTCAGTACAAGCGCCTCGATATCGTCGAGCCGGTCTTCGACATGGCGGATATCGGGCAGGATCAGGTCGACACCGGGCTCGTCGTGGCCCGGGAACAGCACTCCGCAGTCGATGATGAGTAGCCGGCCAAGATGCTCGAAAACCGTCATATTGCGGCCGATTTCGCCGATGCCGCCGAGCGCTGTCACGCGCAGCGCGCCTGCTGCCAGCGGTGGCGGCGGAAGCGTCGGTTGGGTCATCGCAGCACTGCTGCCGCGCGCATCTCGGCAGCGAGCTCATCGAGTTGTGTCGCAGTGGCGGGCATCTGTGGCAGCCGGGGCTCGCCTGCCTCGAAGCCCTGCAATCGCAGTCCGGCCTTGGCAAGGGTGACTCCACCGAGCCGGGTCTGCGCACCGTTCAGCGGACTGAGCGTGATAGCGATTTTGCGGGCGGTGGCGAGATCGCCGGAGTTGAAGGCAGTCAACATATCTCGCAGTGCACTTGCCGCGACATGTCCCCAGACGCTGATGAATCCGACCGCACCTACGGCAAGCCAGGGCAGGTTCAGTGCATCGTCGCCCGAGTAGTAGGTGAGGCCGGTCTCGGCCATCACGTGTGCGGCGCCATTCAGGTCGGCCTTGGCGTCCTTGACGGCCACGATATTGGGGTGGCGCGCCAGCGTTCGCATGGTGTCCCATTCAATCGGCACCATTGAGCGCGGCGGAATGTCGTAGAGCACGATCGGCAACTCTGTCGCGTCGGCGACGGCGCTGAAGTGCGCCACCAGTCCGCTCTGCGGAGGCCGGGAGTAGTACGGCGTGACCACCAGCAGACCGTGGGCACCCTCGGCCGCGCAGGCCTTGGCCAGGCGCACGCTGTGCGCGGTGTCATAGGTTCCGGCACCGGCGATGATGCGGGCACGGTCTCCGACTGCGTCGAGCACAGCGCGGAGCAGGGTGAGTTTCTCGTCATCGGTGGTGGTCGGCGACTCGCCGGTGGTTCCCGACAGCACCAGGCCGTCACACCCGGAGTCGACCAGACGGATGGCCAGGCGGGCGGCGGTTGCGGTGTCCAGCGCACCATCGGCGGTGAACGGTGTTGCCATCGCGGTTAGCACCGTGCCCAACCGGGCGCGGGCATCGAATCCGCTGCTGCTCACGGGCAATCAGATTACCCGCTGGATCACAGAGGTCAGCGGCGGCGCGGGCTTCTCACAGCGCCCGGCGCAGGGGCCTGGCCAGATCGCCGCGCTCACCAACCGCCACCGTGCCCAATCCCAGCCATCCCGCCATCGTCTGTAACTCCCCGGCCATGGCGGCGCCAACCCGACGCGCGTCCTGACCCGGCTCGGCGAAGGCACCGATCACCTGCAGCACGCCCCCGGGCCGGTCGGCCTTGAGATCCACCCGGGCCACCAGTTCACCGTCGAGGAGCAGCGGCCACACGTAGTACCCGTACTGACGTTTGGCAGCCGGGGTGTAGATCTCGATGCGGTAGTGGAACCCAAATAGTCGCTCGATCCGGGGCCGGAAGAAGATCAGCGGGTCGAACGGGCACAGCAGCGCGGTTCCCCGATCGGCGCGCGGTACAGGCTGACCGGCCCGCAGGTAGGCCGGGGCAGTCCAACCGTCGACCTCGGTGGGTTCAAGTTCGCGCGCGGCTACTAGATCGGCGACCGCGGGCTTGGACTGGTCGGGCCGCAGCCGGAAGTAATCGCGGATATCGGCCTCGGTGGCCACGCCCAGTGCGGTCGCCGCACGCAACGTCAAAGCCCGCACCGCCTCGGCGTCATCGACCTCGCGCTCCACCACCTCGGCAGGCAGCACCCGCTCGACGAGGTCGTAGTGGCGGGCGAATCCAATGCGGTGCGCGGTTGTGAGCACCCCGGAGGCGAACAGCGCCTCGGCCACCCATTTGGTATCACTGCGGTTCCACCAGGTGCCCTTGCCTCGCCTGATGCCGCTCTCAAGGTGCGCCTCGATCTGGCCGGCGGTGCTCGGGCCGAGTTCGGCGACGGCGGTTACTACATCGTCGACAAGTCGGGGGTTTTTCTCGACGACATCGACACCCCAGCGGCCACCGGTGTATTCGCGCATCCGCCAGCGCAGCAGCGGCCAGTCCTCGACAGCCATCAGCGCCGCCTCGTGTGCCCAGTACTCCACCAGCAGCCGAGGTGATCGGGCGCTGTGACTCCATGCGGCGGCGTCGAGCAGATCACGGTCGTAGGGGCCGAGGCGACTGAACATCGGCGCGTAGTGCGCACGTACCGCCACCGATACCGAGTCCAGTTGCAGCACCTGGATCCGGCCGATAAGGCGGCGCAGGTGCGCGCGGCTCACCGGACCGGAAGGGCGGGGTTCGTGGAAACCCTGAGCGGCCACCGCGACCCGGCGGGCCTGGGCGGCGCTGAGTCTCACGAGCGCAGGAAGCTGTGGAACCGGTAGCGCAGACCCGAGGTGCTGTCATGCCACTGGCCGCAGGTGCCGATCCAGGACTCGTCGAGCACCGGAGCCAGGGCATCGTCATCCTCGACGCGCAGGTCGATCTCGACCTCGGTCACCTCGCAGCGAGTGGCCGCGGGAAGTGCGAGGTGATAGATCTCCGACCCGCCGATCACCCAGGTCTGCTCGTCGGTGTTCACCGCATCGATGGAGCCGACGACCTCGGCACCGGGGGCGTCAAAGCCGCTGTTGCGGGTGAGGACGATATTGCGCCGCTGAGGCAGTGGCCGGAAGCGCGCGGGCAGCGAGTCCCAGGTGCGCCGGCCCATCACCACGGTGTGGCCCACGGTCACTTTCTTGAAGCGGGCCAGATCCTCGGGCAGATGCCAGGGGATGCCGCCGTCGCGGCCGATCACGCCGGAGGTCGACTGGGCCCAGATCAGGCCGACGGTCACGGCTGTTTCCTAGACCGCGACCGGGGCTTTGATGGCCGGGTGCGGGTTGTAATTGCGGATCTCAATATCGTCGTAGGTGTAGTCAAAGATCGAATCCCGCTGGCCCAGAACAAGTTCCGGGTACGGACGCGGGTCACGGCTGAGCTGTTCAGTGACCTGCGCGACGTGGTTATCGTAAATGTGACAGTCGCCGCCGGTCCAGATGAAGTCACCCACTCCCAGGCCGGCCTGGGCAGCCATCATGTGGGTCAGCAGGGCGTAGCTGGCGATGTTGAACGGCACCCCGAGGAATAGGTCCGCGCTGCGTTGATACAGCTGGCAGCTCAGTTTGCCGCCGGCGACATAGAACTGGAAGAACGCGTGGCACGGCGCCAGCGCCATTCGAGGGATGTCAGCGACGTTCCAGGCCGAGACGATGATGCGCCGGGAATCAGGGTCGGTACGCAACTGCTCCAGTGCGGCACTGATCTGGTCGATGTGTTCACCGGTCGGCGTCGGCCAGGACCGCCACTGCACGCCATAAACCGGCCCGAGATCGCCGGTGGTAGAGGCCCATTCGTCCCATATGGTGACACCGTGTTCCTGCAGCCACGCGACGTTGGAGTCCCCGCGCAGGAACCACAGCAGCTCGTACACCACCGATTTCAGGTGCACCTTCTTGGTGGTGATCAGCGGGAAGCCGGCCGAGAGGTCGTAGCGCAACTGGTGGCCGAACAGACTGCGGGTGCCGGTGCCAGTGCGGTCGGATTTCGGTGTGCCGGTCTCCAGGACCAGTCGCAGAAGATCCTCGTACGGGGTGGGGATGGGCACGGCGGTCAGTTTACGTCCGGGCCCGAGGAGTAGAAACGGTGCCATGCCGACCATCGCCGACTCCATCACCACGCCGGACGGGACCTGCCCGATCACCTTCGCCACTCCGGACGGGCCCGGCGCGTGGCCGGGGATCGTGATGTACCCCGACGCCGGGGGTGCGCGACCGGTATTCCGGGAGATGGCCACCCGGCTGGCCGCGCTGGGTTACGCGGTCCTGGTGCCCGACGTGTACTACCGAAGCGGCGACTGGGCACCGTTCGATATGGCGGGAGTATTCGGCGACGCCGGCGAACGCAACCGGTTGTTCGCCATGATGAAGGCGATCACCCCGGCGGTGATGACCGCCGACGCGGGTGAGTTCTTCGACTATCTGGCGGCGCGGCCCGAAGTGTCCGGGCAGCGGTTCGGCACAACCGGATACTGCATGGGCGGGCGCACTTCGCTGATGGTCGCCGGGCGGGTACCGGACCGGGTGGCCGCGGCGATGTCATTCCACGGCGGCGGACTGGTCGCCGATGACGCCGACAGCCCGCATCTGCTGGCACCGAAGATCACCGCGGCGGTCTACGTGGGTGCCGCAGCAGACGATGCGTCCTATACGCGCGAGCAGTCCGAGATCCTGGACGCAGCGCTGACCCAGGCAGGCGTCGAGCACATCATCGAGTGGTATCCGGCATTGCACGGCTTCGCCGTGGCAG
>JBAXIA010000019.1:0-29861 GCA_037138615.1 Mycobacteriaceae bacterium
TGCACGGTCGTCGGCTAGTCGGAACGAATTCCAACGCATGTCTAGCACGTGCGGCCACTTCGGTAGCGCATACGGAGAAGAACCGCGCCAGACAAGCGCCAGCCCCGCCGGAGGATCGCCAGCGCCAGTGATGCTTCGGAGATCAGCTGAGCGTCGGGGATCGGTGCACTAAACAATGGTCTACCGGACTATCCCATTCGTCGAGCGCCGATCGGCACGGTCGCATGTTGCGCACCTCCACCGGGCGATCACGAGTATTCCGAAGAGTCCCGAACACCGCTGTCCCACGAGTCCACCGAGTCGCTGACCGAGGGCGCGCCTGATCGGAATCTCCGGCCTGAATACTCATCAGTTGTAATCTCAGAAGAAATCACAAACACGGCACCGCGCCGGCACAACCCTGGAGAACCATCCCGGCTGTTGCTGTTGCCTCAATCAGCTGTCGCACGTCCATCCCTAGACCTGTCGATATGAGACCACCATCTCGGTGCGACCCACTAAGTCGCAGGAATGGATTAAGGTCGTGAAAACTTGGGTGAGAAGGGGGGCCGGGATGAAGGTCTCACGCAAATCCGCGAAGCTTCTGGTGTCCGTGCAGGGGCAACGCTGACTGCCCCGTCAAACCCTCCTGCCGTCGGAGCTCGAGCCACCCTGCTAGCTAGAGTGCCATTTGCCAGTTCTGTAACGGCTCGCGGGGCGACCAGTGGCCTTTAGGTTCTGATCAGCCGTCGCGGGACTGCTGAATCTGATTCTTGATCTCGCGATACGCTTGGACTCGTGCCATCACCGCGTCGGCTGCAGAGTCTTCGGGGGTGGAACTTGGCGCGGCCTCTATCCCGTAGAGCATTGAGCTTAGCTTCGCGTGCAACGCTGCGCGCTGTTCCGCGGTTTTCGCGTCCTTGCGCTCGGCTTGGAGGGATTCGTCAACAAGCTTGGCCTCGGCCTCGCATTTCTTGATGAGGTTCACCCATTCGATAGCCGCTTGGCCCATGGCGTCGGCAGTGCTGCGGCCCTCCGCGATGATCTTCTGGTCATCAGGGCCGGGCTTGTCCAGCGTGGATAACTCGTCCGCTACGTTGCGTAGCGCCTTGACTTTCTTGAAGTTACTCGTAATCGCGAGTAGATCAGTGGTGAAGTCAACGTCCCCGAGCCAACCCGCGCGAGCGGCTTCCGAAGCCGCTACTCGTTTCACAGCAGCTCGTACCGACTCGATGAGCGCGGCATTCTCTGGGCCGACATCGTTGATGAGCTGTTGTTTGGCTCTGCGCGCATTCTCCTCGCGCTGTTTCTTTGCCATGGCGGCCTCGGCCTGTTCCCGCTGGCGCGCCAGCTCCCGCGCCGCCGCACGGCGACGCTCGTAGGCCGCCCACCCTATAGAGCTGAGCCAGACGACAAGCCCGATGAAGGCGGTGATTGCCAAGGTGATCCAAACTTCCTTAGGAATGTGAGTAATCACCCAAATAACGCCGCCAACAACAACCAGAACGGCGAAACCTACACCCGAATCATTACTGCGCCCCGCCATACCTGCCCCCGCTCCTTTTCCCCGGCTGCTGATTCCACCTACCGGGACGAGTCCCGCCAAATAGTAACTCCCTCCACGGACATCATCCGGCGGCAGCAGTTGTCCGACCGGCAGGTGCGTCCGGGCGGCGTGAAGGCGGCGTCAGCTGACTCAGAGAGCAGGTAAATGGCGGCCGACGATGACAGCCGATGGGGCTGCACAGAGGTGTGGGGCGGGGTGCGAACAAACCTGGACGCGCCAAAATCCCCCAAAGATTGAGCCCAAAGCCAAAAAATCGGGCAACCATGAACGCCGGATGATTTCACGGTCGGCGGGTAACTACGGATGAAGCTACACACATTCGACGTTGAGCATGAACGAATTCTGTTGTTCCCGGCGGATGAACGGATTGATTGATGGACTAGACAACGGTCAATCGCAAACAACAATCCGGAGCTCTCGTCGCAACCAGGCAACAATTCCTGAATCCGCCGCCCCACCTCCGCCACCGTCACTTCGGATGCCATGCCGGTCTCCTCATTACGCATCTGGATCAGCGTGGTCGCCAACGCGGTCATGCCAGCGACCAGGTCGAGCATCTGGCTCAGGAACCAAAGCGGCACACCACCCCGGTGCCACATTCAAAGGCTGGCCTTACACGCTCAAGGGTTGGCCTTACACGGCGGCTCCGTGAGTACGGCGGCACCATTCCCGACGATCAGCTGATCTCCGAGGCGTAACGTGCGCTGGTGATACTCCGGCAGGAGCGGCGCTAGTTCACCAGTTCGCGATGACGAAGGGTTTGTGACACCTCGGGTGTTCAGCCAATCTCTTGTTCATCGAACCCGCGATCCTCATCCTCGTCGCGGCCCTCGTCCTCCCAGTCGATGGTGGGATCAGGCGTCATCATCATCGTCCCCATCTCCCTCTACTTCGTCGATCATCTCGTAGGGCTCGCCCCATTTACCCGGCTCGCCATAGTCGTAGTCATCACTAGGTTTACGTCCCACTACCGGTCATCTCCCTTCCCTCTCTAGATCTCGTTCAGGCCATGCTCCCAGCGAGCACCGACAAGTCCCACAAATTCGATGAATCCGTCGGTTCCGCGGACTGGGGCCGAAAGGCTCTGCCGTCGCAGATCTAAAGGCCCTGTTACCGCGCGGCGGCGTGGCCGATGCTGAGGGCAGACGCAGTGGCCATCGACTGGTCACACCTCAGAGTCGGACAATCCGATGCGCCTGAACAGGTCAGGGATGATCACGATGAGCAGATCCCAATGAGTAAGCGGCAGGCAGCCATTCTGGCGGCCAAACTGCGCCACCCGGCCGGCAAGGCGATTCCGGCAAGCCCGGAAGTACAGAGATGGGCTGACCGGGAATCACGCGATCTATTTCGAGCGGAGCACGACGGCCGCCGCTGGAATTAGGCAACGACCTCGGTCAGTCGCCGGATTCGGTAGCTAGCGTTGCGCTAGCTGGATAAACGAACGGCCGCCACGCACGCACCGGATGTCATGGACTCCTCCGAGCGGAATTTCGTAGCGGCCGTTCTTGAAACTGGACGACCCGGCTAAGTTGGGTTTCCGGTGGCGTCCGGTCTCGATCCAAGTGTCAACCGCGCGGGCGGATTTAGCATCCCGTCACAGTCAACCTGCAGCGAATTCACAGCGGGACCGCTGTGCCTCCTACTCCTTGAAAGCGTCCTTGACCTTCTCGCCGGCGTCTCTGAGATTGGCCTTCATCTGGTCGAACTTGCCCTCGTTTTCCGCGTTCTCGTCGCCGGTGAATTTGCCGACCACTTCCTTGAGCTTGCCGCCAACCTCGTCGATCTTGTTGTGCGCCTTGTTTTCGATGGTCACAGTGTCTGCCTCTCCCCCGTGCCGTTTGCACATCAGAGTCACAAGACCCCGGCGTAAACCGGAGGCCTATTGGCACTAGTCGCCATCAGGCAGTCGCGGGATCGTGCTGCTGGTAATCGGTGCGGTGTTCATGGTGCTGGGTGCCATGGGCCACGCCGTCGGCGGCCGCAGCCACTACTACTGACCATCAGACCCAGCGCCGACGCGCCGGGGCCGCCTTCCATACATCCGCGGCCACATGGTGGATTATTAGCTGATGGCCGGCAGCACCGCGGCTCTATTCGCCGTCGACGAGGGCAACCAGGTCCCCGCCCTCAGAGCCACGCCCAGCGTTAACGAGCCAACTGATTCGATCCTCGGGTGGAGCACATGAACATCGAACCGGAAGTTCGCGATTGGCTTGCCGCGCTGGAACTCGCCGAGGCCGTCGCCGAACGCAACACCGCGAAGGTGGCGGCGGTCTATGCCGACGCGATGTCCAGTGACCCGCCGCGGATGGTCCAGCTCCTGCAGGCGTTCGTCAATGTCGCCGCACCTGACCCGGACCGCATCGCCGAACTCCGACGCAAAGTCGATCTGGTGGTCTTCGAGCAGATCACCGAGGGCTTGAACCACTGATCTTTCGCAACCTGGTGTGCATACCGTTCATTGGTTGCACCGGTCCGAGAATCGCCTTGGGCACCTTGCAGACCACGGTGTAGTTGGTGTCGACGACATTGGCGATCGGTGTCAGCGCCGTTTGCGAAACCAGTTGATAGGCATCGATCACCGACTGCCCGGTCAGTTCGGCAACCCACAGGACCATCTGCTGATGCGCAATCCGGAATGCGTCCTCCAGCGGCCGAGCTGAGCCCGTCGTCATGATGAACTCATCGTTCTCCAGACGCGGCCACGCGGTGGGTGTGGCCGGAATCAGATCGAGAACCAGGGTCGTGTCCATGGCGCACTCCACGGCGACCCCGCAGGTTTCGCCCTCACCCTGGCGGGCGTGGCCGTCGCCGAGGCTGAACATCGCGCCTTCAACATTGACGCCGAGATAACACGTCACGCCGGCGCGCATCTCCGGGGTGTCCATATTGCCGCCCCAGTCCCCCGGCGTGAGGGAGGACCGCACCTCACCGAGTGCGGGGGCGACGCCGACAGTGCCGTGCATCGGATCTAACGGAAGAGCGGCGGTGAAGTCGGTGTCGGCGGCGGCGTATCGGACCACCGAGTCCGCGCGATCAATCTCGTAGATCCAAGTGCGTTCCAGCAGCGACTCATGCAGCATCGCGGTGGTGGGGGTGGCGGTCAGCGAGCCGAAGAACGGCACCGTGCTGCTCACACCCCAGGCCTCCCGGGGTTGGATCGAAATGAAGTGCACCGCGAGGGTGTCCCCGGGCCGGGCACCTTCGACGTAAAAGGGACCGGACTGCGGATTGAGCATTCGCGGGTCGCACACCTGGCTGGCCATATCCGTGGTGGACCGGACGCGTCCGCCGAAGCAGTCGAAAGTCCAGGTGGAAAGGACAGTGCCGGGACGCACCGAGGCGACCGGAGCCACGCCCCCGAAGGTGTAGGTGTACGTCGCCGGATCGGCGTCGGCGTCCGGTTCCCAGCGCAGTTGTTCAGTCATGAGTCGGTCAGACGCGTTCGTGGGCCTCCGCAACGGTGGTCCGGCCAATCTCTGCGTAGAGATCCGGCGCCTTGGCTCGCACCACGAGCGCGTAGACCACACCGATGACCAGGATTCCGATGACGTAATACGGCATCAACTGGAACACCTGGCTGTCGGCCGCTAAGCCCGCGGCAAAGTTGCGATTGGACCACAGCAGGTACAGCGCGTAGATCATGCCGGCCGCGCCGATGATCGGGGCGATCAGCGACGTGATGACGTTGCCCTGGTGGACCTTCTTGACCCAGAAGTACCAAATCACCGCGAAGCATGTGATGGTCTGCACGATCAGAACCATCGCGGTGCCGATAAGTGCCAGCAGTCCATAGACGTTGACGTAGGGAATTAGATCCGGCGTGGCCACCGGGGTGCCACTGTCGTCGGGTACATACACGTTGGTGAAGAAGGCGAACAGAGTCATCAGCACGATGGTGATCAAGGTCTGCACTAGTGAGGCGTTAGCGGGAGAGCCGTGCTTGGCATTGACTGCGCCAAGTGACGTCCGCACGAAGGGTGTCATGCTCTCCCGGCCCATCGCGTAGATGTAGCGGCTCGCGGCGTTGTGGAACGCCATGGCACACGCGAAAGATCCGACAACAACCAGCAGCTTGTAGACGTTCTCCAGCAGCCCGCCCAGGTTCGCGTGGACGAGATTGAGCCACAGGTCGATCGGGGTGGTGCCGGCCGAGACCGTGACAGACTGCTGAAAACCATTGCCCACCACAACCATCCACGACATGAACGTATAGAACAGGCCGAGGCCCACTACGGCGATAATCGTGGCTCGCGGAACGTTGCGCTTTGGGTTCTTCGACTCCTCGCCATACACGGCGGTCGTCTCGTAGCCGATCCAGGACCAGAAGGCGAAGAAGATGCCAATGGCGGCGACGCCTGCGGTGACGCCACTGCCGAACGCATTCTCCGAAAGGTTGTTGAAGCCCGCTGCCGGGTTCACCGTCTTGCCCGCCGCGAAGCCATCGGGACCGCCCTTGAAGAGGACCGACACGCCCAATGCGAAGAGCAATAGCACCTCTGCCACCAGGGTGACACTGAGCAACCCGGCGGCCAGGGTGATCGAGTAGTAGGTCAAAAGCGCGATGACGACAGCCGCGACAATCCCAATGATCAGCCAGTTGACCGTTATCCCCAGCGGCTGGAAGACGTACTGTGCCGCGAAGTAGGCGAAGCCGCCGATCAAGGATGCCTCGAAGATGACGTAGGCGACCGTGGCGAGTAGCCCGGACGCCATGCCCCAGATCTGGCCGAGCCCCTGGGAGATGAAGCCGTAGAAGGCGCCGGCCGTCGTGACGTGGCGTGCCATCGCCACGAAGCCGAGGGTGAAGATGGTCAGGACGATCGTGGCGAACAGATAGCCGCCCGAGACGGCGATTCCGTTGCCGTAGCCGACGGCGATCGGGACGTTGAAGCTCATCGCCGTGATGGGTGCCGCATTGGCCACCGCCATGAACAGCACGCCGAACAAGCCGACGGCGCCGGCCTTCAACTTCGCGCTGTCGCGCTCCGTGGGCCGATGGTCACCGGGGACGGCACCCGGGCTGTCCTCGAGATTGCTGCTCATCCATACCTCCTGAGGGATACCTGCACGGCGATCACTACACATCTCCGTGATTCTGCTGCGGTGATCGTAATCGCTGCGACCCCGACTGGCATCTGTTAACGAGTTACCCCGAGTCTGTGTACTTCGGCGACACCGGTGAGACCAGTGCCGTACGTCGCCCCGCCACTGCTGAGGCAAACATCCTCATGGAAAGCAGCGTCCGGGTGTCCTCCCTGATCATGGCCGCGCAGCCGGCCTGGTGGCCTTCACTCCCGAGGAGTGGGTTGCGATGTGTAAAGACAACGACCAGTTCTATTCCGATACCGCTCCCTGATAGGGCTAACGGGACCGGCGGCCTATGGTGCGCGCAGGATCACGATCGACTTGTCGATTTTTTTGAAGGAGTCGAAGGTTTCAGCGGGAACACCGAAGACAGCCGACAACACCCTGGGTGGAAGCCTGCTCAGAGATTCACCGATGCCGATGTTGTCCTTGTCTTCGGGGGCACTGGTGTTCTGGATGATCACGATCTTCATGTCGGCCGGGCCGCGGTTCTCGAAATAGTGGAATGAACCCTGCGGGGCGAACACGACATCGCCGACATGTTGGTCGAAGCTCTCATGGTTGCCGTTGCCATCGATCACGACCCAGGCCGCGACGCCGCTTGTGACGATGTTGAGCTCCCAGGCGCTGGGATGCCAGTGCGGCTCGCGTATTCCACCGGGTTGCAACGTGAGCAATACGATGCTTGCCTCCTGGCCTTTCAGGATCGGGAAATTGTCCTGGGAGGCCTGCCGAAACGAGCCGCCGTCGTGCTTTACGGGCGGCTCAGCCCCGAGATGGAACAGGTGGGACTGCGAGGTGATCGTCTCAGCCGGAATGCGCGGATTAGCAAAGCGTGCCGCGTCGTCGGCGAGGGACTCCCCCTGTCCGGTGCGATAGCTCTCGGGGCTGCCGATGAGTAGCCGGTCAATACCGGCCCCGGTGGCAGCGGCCGCGCCGACGACACCAGCTCCACCCAGTACCTTGCGCCGATTGATCGACATTCGTGGAATCACCCTCTCGCTTAGGTTGATCGCAGGATGACGACCGCATCGTTGATTTTCTTCAACGAGGCGAACGTCTCGGCGGGAATACCGAAGATGGCCGACAGCACCCGCGGTGGGATCGTGCTCAGGGATTGACCAATGCCGATATTGTCCTTGTCCTCAGGCGCGCTGGTGTTTTGGATGATCAGAACGTTGAGGTCTTCGGTGCCGCGATTCTCGAAATAGTGGAACGAACCCTGTGGAGCGAACACGACATCCTCGACGTGGGCTTCGAAACTCTCGTTGTTGCCGTTGCCGTCGATGAGCACCCAGGTAGCGACTCCACTGGTGACCAGATTGATCTCCCACGCGCTGGGATGCCAGTGCGGCTCTCGAATACCCCCGGGCTGCAACGTGATCAACTGGATACTGGCCTCTTGGCCTTTGAGGATCGGGAAGTTGTCCTCGTGTGCCTGTTGCAACGAACCGCCGTCATAGAGAGTCGGGGAAACGGCGCTGAGATGAAACAGGTGCGATTGAGAGGTGATCGTCTCAGCCGGAATCCGGGGATCGCCGAAGCGTGCCGCATCATCGGTCATCCGCGCGTCCTTTCGGTAGGTGTGAAAGTTACCGCGGCCGACAAATCCTGCCGGGGTCAGTCCTTGGTCCAGAGGCATTGGCCGGAGAGTTCGACGTAGAACAGCTGCGGCAGCATCTCCACCGACATCGCCTGGCCCGGCTCGCCCTGGAAAACCTGCGGTGCAGCCAGCACCCCGGCTGCAACCACGGTCTGCTGCTGGGCGCGGCATGCGGTCTCAGGACCCTCAGGGGTGGCGGTCCATTGACCTGAGGTCAGATTGGGGTTGCGCATTGCCTGACCGTGCAGATTGATTCCCGGCCCGTAACTGAGCCACCTGGTGTTCGGCTCGAACGGCACCGGCGCCGCCTGCCAGGCGAAATTGGAGCCGATCTCCTCCTGGCAGACCGCATAGGTCTGCCCGTCGGGTAGCAGTGTCATAACGTCGGCCAGATCAGCCGAGCACGGAACTTCCAGCTCGGGCGTGATCACATCCGCGTGGGCGACCGCGGGCGAAAGTGCGACCCCGACGGCCGCAAGGGCCGAAACCACGGTGCGATTCCGTTTAACCACGTATTTCCCAACTGCCACGTCAACCTCGTGCGTATCGACAATACGATGCCGCCGCAAAGACCGGAAGCCTCCGGGCAGGGCTAGGCGTACAGCTTGTCGATGCTGTCGTGGAAGTTGTCCACGACCGACTTGCGCTTGAGCTTGAGGCTGGGCGTCAGGTCGCCGGCCTCGACGGTCAGTTCCCGGTCGATGATCGAGAACTTTTTAACCTGCTCCCAGCGGTTGAGGTGCTTGTTGAGTTGCTCGACATAGCCGTCGACCATCTCGCGGGTCTTCTCGTCGTGGGCGATCTCGCTGAATGACTTGCCGCCCAGTCCATTGTCGGCGGCCCACTCCTTAATCGCCTCGGCCTCCAAGCTGACCAGCGCAACGCAGTACGGCTTGCCCTCGCCATAGACGATGATCTCGCTGGCGTACGGGCAAACCGCCTTGAAGTTCGCCGAGATGGCCGACGGGGCGACGTACTTACCCTGCGAGGTCTTGAACATGTCCTTCTTGCGGTCGGTAATCCGCAGGAAGCCCTCGGCATCAAGCTCGCCAATGTCGCCGGTGTGGAACCAGCCCTGAGCATCGATGGCCTCAGCGGTTGCCTCCGGTAGGTCGTGGTAACCGTTCATCACGCCGGGACCCTTCAACAAGATCTCGCCGTCCTCGGCGATCTTGACGTCGGTCTGCGGGAGCGTCCACCCGACGGTGCCGAACCGGTAGGCGGCGGGCCGATTGATCGTGGAGGCGGCCGACGTCTCGGTCAAACCGTAGCCCTCGAGCACGATGACGCCGACGGCGTCGAACCACTGGGCAATCTCTCGGTCGAGCGCGGCCGAACCGGAGATGAAGAACCGCATCCGACCGCCAAAACGATCTCGGATGGTCGACAACACCAGGCGATCGGCAAGTTTGTGCTGCGCCACCAGCAACGGCGACGGACGCTCGCCGGCCTGTCTTACCCGCGACATCTGCACGCCCACACCGGTTGCCCAGTCGAAGAGGCGTTTCTTGAAACCGCCCTCCTTGGCCACCATCTCATTGATACGGCCGTGGACCTTCTCAAAGATGCGTGGCACCGCGCCCATGATGGTCGGCCTGATAACAGTGAGGTTCTCGATGATTTTGTCCACCCGTCCGTCGATGACGGTGGTGAATCCGATCGCGAGCGGCAACGACAGCATGACTTTGCCGAAGGCATGCGCCAGTGGCAGCCACAGATAGTTCAGGTCTTTATCGGAGAGCACGCCAAGGGCATCCATGGCGGCAGCGGTGTAGGTCCAGGAGTCCTGGGTCAGCCGCACGCCCTTGGGTTTTCCGGTGGTGCCGGAGGTGTAGATCAGCGTAGCCAGCTGATCGGGGCGAATCGCGGCGATGCGATCGGTCACCACCGACGGTGAGTCGGCGAGCAGCTGCTTACCTCGCTGCTCAAGCTCGTCAAGAGTGATCACCCAGTCACCGTCGCCGGCACCGTCGATCACCACGACCTTGTCCACGGCGGCCAGCTCGGCTCGGTGGGCAATGAGCTTATCGACCTGCTTCTGATCCTCCGCAACGACGATCCGGCTGCCGGAGTTCGCCACGATGAACGAGACATCCTCGGCATGGGTGGTCGGGTACACGGTGGTGGTCGCCGCCCCTGCCGCCAGGATGCCGAAGTCGACGACGACCCACTCGTACCGGGTGCCCGAAGCCAGGGCGACCCGCTCTTCGGGCTTGATGCCCAGTGAGATCAGGCCCGCGGCAATCAGCTCGACCCGGTCGCCGACCTGCTGCCAGGTCACGCTGGTCCATCCGCCGTTCTCGGGATACCGGAACGCCTCGGCGGCCGGGGTGGCCGCGACACGGTCGAGGAACATGCGGGGAACCGACGGCGCCCGACGGTCGATCGTGCCGGTGTTGAGCCGTTCTTGGGTATTGCGCAGGCCTGCCATGGTTTGAGTCTATGAAACCCAAGCAGGGTCGGTGTGGCGGATCGCCAAACAGGGACTCAGCCTCAGGGAAGCGGCGGTGGCGGCAAACCCGGAGCGGCCACACATGTGCGCGTCACCGCGTCGACCAGCATGCCGGTCGGGCAGGACGATATGCATTGGAAGCCCGGGGTGGAGGCATCCTCGATCTGCCCGACGGGGCAGGTCTGGCCGGCGCGGACCGGGGCCGCCGGGACACCGACGAGTAGTGCTCCCGCGCCAAGCGCAGCACCGCACATGGCCACCCAGAATCTGCCGTGGCTCTGTATTCCCATCATCCCTCCGATCTGTCCGCTGACCTGCACCGTAACGTCGCTGAACACGGTTTCCCGGCAGCCGCGCCGAACGGTGATTCAACCGATACATACCGTTTGACCTGGTCCTATCAGCCCGATCATGATGGAAACAGGAGGACACATGCCGGTGCGGGTTGACGTCGCTATGAATACCGACGCTGCCGCGTTGGCCGACATCGCCGCAATCACCTTTCCCCTGGCCTGTCCCCCGTCAGTCGCCGTCGGAGATATCGAGGCCTTCATCGCCGCGAACCTTTCGCCGCAGCGCTTTGGCGAGTATCTGGCCGATCCCGACTGTCGGGTGCTCACGGCCGTCGACGAGGAGCGCATCATCGGCTACGCCATGCTGATCCGCCGCATCAGTGCCGATATCGCAGACTTCGTCGAGTCCCGGCCCGCGGTGGAAGTGTCCAAGATGTATGTGCTTCCCGAGTGGCATCGCCGCGGTGCAGCGGGAGAGCTGATGGAAGCCGGGATCTCCTGGGCCTGCGCGCAGCAGATGCGAGCCCTGTGGCTGGGGGTAAACCAGAACAACCCTCGCGCGCAGCGCTTCTACCGGAAGCATGGTTTCGAAATCACCGGCACGCGTGCGTTCCAGGTGGGCACGGCACTGGAGAGCGACTTCATCATGGTGCGCGCGATCTAGGTCATATTTGTCAGGGCCAACAGCCTCGAGGTGGCCCGAAGGTACTTCTTGCGATATCCGCCCGCAAGCATCTCCGCCGAGAAGATGGTGTCGAGTTTGGCTCCTGAGGACACCATCGGGATGCCGGCGTCGTAGAGCCGATCGGTCAGCGAGACCAGTCGCAGCGCGACGTTCTGATCATCGATCGGGTGCACACCGGTGACGTGCACAACGGACACCCCCTCGATGAGAGTCAGGTACCGAGAGGGGTGCATTGTGGCCAGGTGGGCGCACAGAGCGTCGAAGTCGTCGAGTGTCGCGCCGGGGACCCGCGCGGCCCGCGATCTCACCTCGTCATCGGACAGCGGCTCGGGTGCCGGGGGCAGGTCACGGTGTCGGTAGTCCGGACCTTCGATCCGAACAGTGGTGAAAATGCTTGCCAGCGTGTTGATTTCACGCAGGAAGTCCTGCGCGGCGAATCGCCCCTCGCCGAGTTGTTCGGGCAGGGTGTTCGACGTCGCCGCGATCGAAACACCGCGCTGCACCAGTTGGGACAGTAGCCGCGAGATCAGCGTGGTGTTGCCCGGATCGTCGAGTTCGAATTCGTCGATACACACCATCGTGTAGTCGGCCAGCAACTCGATGCACTCGGCGAATCCGAAAACCCCTGCCAGTTGGGTCAGTTCACCGAAGGTGGCGAACGCCTTGAGGTGGGAGCCGGGAACGCTACGGTAGGCCGACGCCAGCAGGTGCGTTTTTCCGACCCCGAATCCGCCGTCGAGATACAGACCGACACCGGCCAGTGTCTCGCGGCGGCCGAACAGCTTCTGGCGGCCGGCCCGGCGAAGGATCGCCTCCGCGCAGAAGGCGCGGCAGGACGCCAGGGCCGCGGCCTGGGTGGGTTCGGTGGGATCGGGCCGGTAGCTGGCGAAGCTGACGTCGATGAAAGTCGGTGGCGGCACGAGTTGGGCGATCAGTCGCTCCGGCGACACCGTGGGGTGACGGTCCACCAGATGCCCGGTCGCCGGCGATGTCATAGCTGGCGGCATAGCTGGCGGCATAGCTGGCGGCATAGCTGGCACTGTATCGACGCGACTCGGGAGGACGTGCTGCAATCATCGGCATGGATGACGCCGACGGGACACGCTTCACGCTGCTTGGTGACGGTGCGCCAGTGGATGACGAGCGGCTGTATCAGCTGTACGCCTACCCCGAGTCACACCACTCACTGGTGCGCGGCAATGCGATCAGCAGCCTCGACGGCGGCGCCACCACCGACGGCACTTCCGGCGGTCTCGGCGGGGCAGGCGATCGGCGCCTGTTCGCCGTGCAGCGGGAACTGGCCGACGTGATCGTGGTCGGGGCCGGTACCGCCAGAGCGGAGAACTACGGAGGCGCACGGATGACCGCACCCCAGCGTCAGCGACGGCAACGTCGCGGCCAATCAGAGGTCCCTCCCATCGCACTGGTCACCCGCTCCGGTGTCGTAGAACACGATCTGCCGGTACTGACCCTGTCGGAAGTTCCACCGTTGGTCCTCACCTGCACCGGCAATGCGGGCAATGCTCGCGCACGCCTGGGATCCGCCGCCCAGGTCATCGAGTGCTCCGGTGCCGACCCGAACAGCGTCGACCTGGCCGTCGCCCTGACCAGGCTGGCTGAGCGGGGTCTGCGGCGGGTCCTCAACGAGGGCGGACCCACTCTGCTGGGTGCCTTCGTCGAGGCGGATCTGCTCGATGAGATGTGCCTGACGTCGGCTCCGATGGTCGTGGGCGGGGGTGCGGTGCGCATCACCGGCGGAGCCGCCAACGTGCTTATACGTATGCGCCGCGCACATGTGATCGCCGACGCCGACGGTTATCTGTACACGCGCTACATCCGCGCCAACTGAGCGCGTGTGCCGGGTCGCTACTGTGGTGTTCATGCGTCGGCATCCTCGGGTCACAGCCGCGGTTGCCGTAGGTACCGTGATGTCGGGTTTGCTGAGCGGATGCGCGCCGTGGCTGGCGGCCAATCCACAGTTCGCCAGTGATTCGGCTCGAAATCCGGGTGCCGGTCCCACCACCAGCACGGGGGCCGATGGGCCAACCCAGATCATTGCCCCCAAACACGATCTGGTGTGGAAGGACTGCACCGCCAAGGAATTCGGGGATGCCGGCACCCCGGCGATTCCTGGGGTGGTGCTGGAGTGCGCCGATTACGACGCTGATCTCGACCCGGTCAGCGGGGCGACCGGCACCCTGAGCATCGGTGTCGTGCGGGCCCGATCGGTGCAGACTCCACCGGACGCGGGCCCACTGGTGTTCACCACCGGGACCGATCTGCCGTCATCACTGCAGCTGCCGATCTGGCTCTCGCGTTCCGGTGCCGACGTTCTCAAAACCCGGCCCGTCGTGGCGGTGGACCGACGCGGAATGGGGATGTCGAGTCCGATCGATTGCCGGGATGAATTCGACCGTCAGGAGATGCGCGAACAGGCACAGTTCACCTCCGGCGACGACCCGGTGGCCAGTTTGGGCGCGATCACGACGACGGCCACCACCGGGTGCACCGATGTGATCGCCCCTGGCGACTCGGCGTATGACAACGCTCGCGCAGCCGAGGACCTCGAGAGATTGCGCAGCACCTGGGACGTGCCCGGGCTGGCGCTGCTGGGTGTCGGCAACGGCGCGCAAGTGGCGTTGGCCTACGCCGGCTCGCACCCCGAGAAGGTGGTGCGACTGGTGCTCGACTCCCCCATTCCGCCCGCGGTGGCAGCCGAAGCTGCTGCCGAGGACCAGGCGAAGGCCCAACAGGGGGCGCTGGACGCCTTTGCCGTCCAATGCGTCGCGGTCAACTGTGCGCTAGGACCCGACCCGAAGGGCGCCGTCGACGCGCTATTGAGCAGCGCGCGCGCCGGCCGCGGCCCGGGGGGCGCGTCGGTTGCGGTCCTGGCCAACGCCATCATCACCGCGCTGGGCTACCCGAGTGGTGATCGCGTCGGTAGCACCGTCAAGCTGGCCAACACCCTTGCCGCCGCCCGCACCGGTGACACCAACCAGCTCAACAGCCTGATCAACCAGGCCGACGCCATCCGCGGTACCGACGGACAGTTCGTGAATACCTGCAGCGACGCGCTCAGCCGCCCCACCCCGGATCGGGTGCGCGAGCTCGTCGTCGCCTGGGGCAAGCTCTACCCACAGTTCGGCACCGTCGCCGCGCTGAACATGGTCAAGTGCCTCAACTGGCCGAGTGGCTCCCCGCCCAAGGACCCCAAGGGCCTCAAAACCAACGTGCTACTGCTCGGCGTGCAAAATGATCCGATCGTGGGCGCTCAGGGGGTGCCGGCGACGGCGGCCACCGTCATCAACGCCGGGGCGACCAGCAAGCGGGTGATGTGGCAGGGAATCGGACACGGCGCCAGCATCTACTCGGCGTGTGCGCTGCCGCCGGTTCTGGGTTACCTCGAAACCGGCAAGCTCCCGCCGACCGACACCTTCTGCCCTGCCTGAGAGCCTCACGGACCGAACGATCCGACCGGTGTACCGTGCGGACGTGGCAGTGCCCTCTCGTCTGCTGACCGCGTTTCGTCCGCGCACCAGCCCCCCCAGCACGGCGGCGGTCGTGCGCACAGCGCTCTGGCCGATCGCGATCATGTCCATCATCCACCGCAGCTATGTGCTGACGTCCAACGGCTATATCACCGACGACTGGGTGCCGGTCTACCGTGCCGCCCGCAACTTCCGGGCCGGCGTCGCCATCTATAACGAGCATTTCGACCAGGTCGACCCGCACTATCTGTACCCGCCGGGCGGCACCCTGCTGATGGCGCCGTTCGGCTACATCGACAGCGAGTTCGCCGCGCGAAACTGGTTCATCCTCATCAACACCCTGGCCATCATCCTGGCCGCCTGCCTGCTGGTGCGGCTGTTCAGGTTCGCGCTGACCTCGGTCGCGCTTCCGGCCTTGCTGGTGGCGATGTTCGTCACCGAGTCGGTCACCAACACCCTCGTGTTCACCAATATCAACGGGTGCATCCTGTTGGCCGAGGTGCTATTCCTGCGCTGGATGCTGGACGGCCGGGTGAGCCGACAATGGTTGGCAGGCATCGCGATTGGTCTCTCGCTCGTGGTCAAGCCGGTACTGGCGGTGCTGCTACTGCTCCCTCTGCTCAACCGGCAGTGGCGCACCCTGATCGCGGCCGTCGCGGTACCACTGGCATTCAACGTGGTGGCCTGGCCACTGGTGAACGACCGGATGAACTTCATCCACCGGACCCTGCCCTACATCCTGTCCACACGCGACTACTTCAACAGCTCGGTGTTAGGCAATGGCGTGTACTACGGGCTGCCGATGTGGCTCATCACCACACTGCGGGTCGGCTTCGTCGTACTGGCCGCGCTCAGCCTGTGGCTACTCACCCGTTACTACCGCACCCGCGATCCGCTGTTCTGGATGCTGACCTCATCGGGAGTGCTGCTGATCGCCTCCTGGCTGGTGCTGTCGCTGGCGCAGGGTTACTACTCGATGATGCTGTTCCCGTTCCTGATGACGGTGGTGCTGAGAAACTCGGTGCTGCGCAACTGGCCGGCCTGGCTGGCGACGTATGGATTTCTCACCATGGACCGCTGGCTGATGTGGCGCTGGCCGACGACCGGACGCTTCCTGGAGTACATGAAAATCACCTATGGCTGGTCGCTGATGCTGATCGTGGTGTTCTGCGTGCTGTACTTCCGCTATCTCGATGCCAAGGAAGACCGGCGTCTTGACGACGGTATCGACCCGGAGTGGATGACGCCGAAGTCCGGCCGCGCTACCGTGGTCGCATGAGTTCGATTCCTCATCCCAAGCTGCAGTTAACCGACGACGAATGGCGCAAACGGCTCAATGCCGAGGAGTATCAGGTGCTGCGCAAGGCCGGCACCGAACGCGCCTTCACCGGTGAGTACACCGACACCAAGACCGAAGGTGTGTACCAGTGCCGCGGCTGCGGCACCGAACTGTTCCGCAGCACCGAAAAATTCGAATCCCACTGCGGCTGGCCGTCGTTCTTCGACCCGGCGGACTCCGACGCGGTGATCCTGCGGACCGACGACACCCTGGGTATGCGGCGAGTCGAGGTGATCTGCGCGAACTGCCACGGCCACCTCGGCCACGTCTTCACCGGAGAGGGCTACCCGACCCCGACCGACCAGCGCTACTGCATCAACTCGATCTCACTGAAGCTGGTTCCGGCTAGCGAGTAACGCTCCGGCCATCAGGGCAGGCTGGTGACGAGTTCCTCGACGCCGACCCGCGGACCGGTGAAGAAGGGGATCTCCTCGCGGACATGCAGGCGGGCCTCGGTGGCCCGTAGATCGCGCATCAGATCCACGATGCGGTGTAGTTCTTGGGCCTCAAAGGCCAGGATCCACTCGTAGTCGCCCAGCGCGAAGGCTGGCACGGTGTTGGCGCGGACGTCTTTGTAGCTGCGGGCGGCCATACCGTGGTCGGCCAGCATCTTGCGGCGGTCCTCGTCGGGTAGCAGGTACCACTCCAGCGAGCGCACGAATGGATAAACGCAGACGTAGTTTCCCGGCTCCTCGCCCGCCAGGAACGCCGGGACGTGGCTCTTGTTGAACTCGGCCGGCCGATGCAGGGCGACGCTGCTCCAGACGGGTTTGGCGGCGCGCCCCAGGGTGGTGGTGCGCCGGAAGTCGCTGTAGGTCGCCTGCAGTGACTCGAGGCGCTCGGCGTGTGTCCAGATCATGAAGTCGGCATCGGCCCGCATTCCGGCCACGTCGTAAAGACCGCGGACCACCACACCGTTGTCCTCCTGCTGCTTGAGGAATGTGGCGGTCTCGTCGATCACCTCGGCCCGGGCACCCTCGTCGTAGCCCAGGACACCGGGCTGCACCGCGAACGCCGAGAACATGACGTAGCGGATCGTGGCGTTGAGTGTGTTGTAGTCCAGTTTCGCCATGGTCTCCATGGTGCCACGGGCGATCGCCGCCGGTCCTATGCGGTGGAGGCGACCACCGCCGCGGCTGCGCGACCGGCCGCGGCCACACACGCCGGCACCCCGACGCCATCGAGGTAATTGCCCGCGATCGCAAGGGTGGGTGGCATATCGGCCCGTATCTCGGTAACCAGATCGCCGTGGCCGGGAGCATACTGCGGAAGCGCGTCGATCCAGCGGTGCACGACAACGTCGATAGGGTCGACGGTGATACCGAACACCGTTGCCAGGTCTGAAACCGCCCACGCCTGCAGGTCGTGATCGGACGTGACGCGGGCGATATCGTCACCGAACCGGCCGAATGACATCCGCACCAGTTCGGCGTCGCCGAGTACGCCCCACTTACGCGTCGACAGTGTGATCGCCTTGGCGCGCAGGCTTTCTCCAGTCGCCACCAGCACCCCGGACTGTGGCGGAAAGGGAGTTGCAGCCCCGACAGCCATCGCCAGCACAGCAGCGGAGGCAACCCGGATGCGTGCCGCCGCCGCCGCCGCCCGCGGCGCCGGCTCGCCGAGTAATACCGCCGCGTGCGGGGCAGGTACCGCGAGCACGACCGCATCGGCCTGCCAGGTTCGGCCCGTGTCATCTGCGAGGTTCCAGCCTGTGCCCTGCGCTATGAGCCGGCCAACCGGAGCCTGGACCCACTGCGCTCCGGCGCGGGCGACGAGTTCGTCGACCAGCACCTGATATCCGCCGGCGATGGCACCGAAAACCGGCCCGGCGCCGGCGCCCGGCATCACCCGCCGAGCGGCCGCGGTCACACTCGTCGCGCCGGCATCCAGGGCGGCCGCCAGCGTGGGTACCGCCGAACGGGTGCCGATACCGGCCGCCGATCCGGCGTACACACCGGTCACCAGTGGATCGACCGAGCGGGCCACCACCTGCTCGCCGTAGCGGTCAGCCACCAGTTCGCCGAGTGCCGGGTCCGCGCCGGGTCGCCAGCGCAGCGGTCGGTCTGACTCGGCGGCGATCTGGCCGCAGGTGGCCTCATCGACCAGTCCTGCCATCGACGCCGCCGAGGTCGGGATGCCGGTGAAGGTGCCGGTCGGCAGAGGATGCAACCGCCCTTGGCTGTAGATCGTGGTCTGCACCCCCGTGGTGCCGATCTGCCGGTCTGCCAGACCGAGTTCGGCGAGCAGAGCGGGTACCTCAGGCCGACGGGCGATGAACGCCTCGGCACCGATATCCACCGGCACACCGGCGAGGTGTTCGGTGCGCAGAACGCCACCCAGTCGGTCCGCCGGATCGAAAACGGTGATATCGGCATCGTCGCCGAGAGCACTCCGAATCCGATAGGCGGTCACCAGGCCCGAAATGCCCCCGCCCACAACGCAGTAGCGCAGCTTCGAGCCCTGCCGACCAGGTCTCACAACGAATGCACCAGGGCCGCCAGGTCGGTCAGCAGTTCAGGGTCTGTCGCCGGGAGCACGCCGTGACCCAGATTGAAGATATGCCCACCGGCACCGGCATTCACGGCGCGGCGACCGTCATCGACCACGGATCGCGCAGCCTTCTCGACGGCCGCCCACCCGGCCAGCAGGACGACCGGATCGAGATTGCCCTGCAAGGCTTTTCCGGCACCCACCCGCCCGGTTGCGTCGACGAGTGAGGTACGCCAATCGACGCCGACCACAGCCGGAGCGCCGTGGCCAGAAACCGCTTCAGACATCGCACCCAGCAGTTCGGCGGTGCCGACCCCGAAATGGGTCATCGGCACACCGAAGTCGGCCAGTGCGGCGAACACGCGCGCGCTATGCGGCAACACGTAGGTCCGGTAGTCAGCCAGCGACAAGGTTCCCGCCCAGGAGTCGAAGAGCTGGACGGCATCCACCCCGGCATCCAACTGGACCCGAAGGAATTCGATGGTGACATCGGTCAGCGCCTGCATCAACGAGTGCCACATGGAAGGCTCCGCGAGCATCATCGTCTTGGTGCGCTCATGAAGCTTGCTCGGTCCGCCCTCCACCAGGTACGACGCCAGGGTGAATGGTGCGCCGGCGAAGCCGATGAGGGGAATCTCACCCAACTCCGCGACGAGCATCCGCACGGCCTCCGCGACTGCGCTAATCCGCTGCAGATCAAGGGTTGTGATGGACTTGATGTCCGCCTCGGACCGGATCGGATGCGTGATCACCGGTCCCACATCGGGGACGATATCCAGATCGATGCCCGCACCACGCAACGGGACAACGATGTCGGAGAACAGTATCGCCGCATCGACACCGTGCCGACGAACCGGCTGCAGGGTGATCTCGCAGATCAAGTCCGCGTCGAAACACGCCTCCATCATGGTGTTTTTTGCCCGCAGCGCGCGGTACTCCGGCAATGACCGACCGGCCTGGCGCATGAACCAGACCGGTGCTCGGCTGGGTGCCCGGCCGGTGGCGGCGGCCAGGTAGGGCGCCTCGGGCAGATGGCGGCGGGTGCTCACCGCAACAATGCTGCCACGGCTCCCGCGGCCCGCTCACCACCCACGGCGCGCCTGCCTGCGCCCTCACCCCAAGGGGGCTAGCGTCAGTCGACGTGACCAGTGCGGAGCCGACACAGTTCCGCGAAGCGGTGGCGGCGATGAACGCCGCTGAGGTCCGGTCAGAGATCGAACTCGGCCCGATCCGCCCACCTCAGCGCCTCGCGCCGTTCAGCTATGCACTGGGTGCGGAGGTCCGCCGTCCAGAGGGCGAGGTCGTCCCCGAGAGCTCCGACGGAGACGCGTTCGGCCGCCTGATCCTGCTGCACGACCCCGACGGTGCCGAAGCCTGGGACGGCACCATGCGACTGGTCGCCTTCATCCAGGCCGATCTGGACCCGGCCGAAGCCGTCGACCCACTGCTGCCCGAGGTCGCCTGGAGCTGGTTGGTTGACGCCTTGGAATCGCGGGCCGAACATGTCACCGCACTGGGCGGAACGGTCACCGCCACCACCTCGGTACGTTACGGCGATATCTCCGGGCCGCCGCGCGCCCATCAGTTGGAGATACGGGCCTCGTGGACTGCCACCACGCTGGCACTGGGGATTCACGTCGAGGCGTTCTGCGAGGTTCTCGAACACGCGGCGGGGCTGCCGCCGACCGGGGTGACCGATCTGAGCTCCCGCTCCCGCGCCTGAGATGTCTGAACGCGACGATCCCGACATCGCCACCGAAGACGGCGCACCGGCTGAACCCGAACCCACCCCGCTGGCCCGCCCGTCTGGGGGCGTACCCGCGTTATCGGTCAGTGCTCTTGAGATCGCAAGGGCTGCCGAGAAATTGGACACGGGCACCGGCCCATTCGCCGTGGACGCGGAGCGGGCTTCGGGCTTTCGGTATTCCAACCGCGCATATCTCATCCAGATCCGGCGCGCCGGTGCCGGAACGGTGCTGATCGACCCGGTCAATCATGGCGGCAGCCCGCTCGACGTCCTCAGACCACTGGCTGATGTGCTGGCAACAGACGAGTGGATTCTGCACGCCGCCGACCAGGACCTGCCCTGTCTGGCTGAAGTCGGCCTGCGCCCGCCAGCGCTCTATGACACCGAATTGGCGGGTCGACTGGCCGGCTTCGACCGGGTGAACCTCGCCGCCATGGTGCAGCGTCTGCTCGGGCTGGGTCTGGCCAAAGGCCATGGGGCGGCCGACTGGTCGAAACGTCCACTGCCCGAGGCATGGCTGAACTATGCGGCACTCGACGTCGAGGTATTGATTGAGTTGCGCTCCGAAGTCGCCGCCGTCCTGGCAGATCAGAACAAAACCGATTGGGCTGCAGAGGAATTCGAATATCTGCGCGGCGCCGAGAGCACGCCGACGCGCCGCGATCGCTGGCGCCGGACATCGGGACTCAACAAGATTCGAACCACTCAGGGACTTACCGCAGTGCGCGAATTGTGGACCGCCCGGGACCGGATCGCGCGCAACCGCGATATCGCCCCCGGCCGTATCCTTCCCGACTCGGCGATCATTGCCGCCGCCCTGGCAGACCCCAAGACCGTGGACGAACTCACCACACT
Organism: Mycobacteriaceae bacterium; assembly: GCA_037138615.1. Classification (GTDB taxonomy): domain Bacteria; phylum Actinomycetota; class Actinomycetes; order Mycobacteriales; family Mycobacteriaceae; genus Mycobacterium. The sequence goes on from JBAXIA010000019.1 coordinate 21,590, forward strand.
GCCGATTTTCAGCGGCCCCAAACAGCGCCGTAGCGCCGGGGTGTGGCTGGATGCCTTGGAGGCGGCCCGCAGCAACGACGATCCGCCGGAAGCCGCCGAAGCCGTGACCGGACCCCCGCCGCCCGTTCGGTGGGCCAAGCGCAAACCGGAGGCGGTGGTGTACCTGGACGCGGCCCGTTCGGCTCTGGGTGAGCTGTCACAGCGGGTCGGGGTGCCGACCGAGAACCTGGTGACCCCGGACCTGGTGCGCAGATTGTGCTGGGACTGGACCGACACCGCCGACGTCAGCGGCGCCATCGCGGAATTCCTGAGCATCGGCGGGGCGCGCAACTGGCAGCGGGAATTGGTGGTGCCCGCACTGTCCGGGGCGCTCTCCAGGGCCCTGACACGCGACGACGACGGGTCAGTCGATCGGCTCGGCAATTGATTCGTCGCGGGCGCCCAGTGCTGCCACCCAACCGGTGACCTGGCGGGCGATGTTCTGTTCAGTCAGCCCCGCCTCGGCGAGCACCTCACTGCGGGCGGCATGGTCCAGGAAGCGCTGCGGGACACCGAGATCACGGCACGGCACATCGATGTCGGCGGCCCGCAATGCCCCCGAAACCGCAGAACCGACTCCCCCGCGCACCCCGCCATCCTCCAGAGTGACCACCAGTTTGTGCCCCTGCGCGAATGCGCCCAGCGCATCCGGAACCGGCAACACCCACCGCGGATCCACAACGGTCACACCGATGCCCTGCTTGCGGAGTCGTTCGGAGACCTTGAGCGCCATCCCTGCGAAAGATCCCACCGCGACCATCAGAACGTCATCGCCGAGACCCTCGGTGGGCCGAGCCAGAATGTCGATCCCGTTAATCTGCTCGATTGCCGGGATATTCTGGCCGACTTCACCTTTGGGGAAACGGATCGCCGTCGGTCCATCGTGGATATCTAGTGCTTCGCCAAGTTCCTCACGCAACCGGGCACCGTCGCGAGGAGCGGCAACACGGATGCCAGGCACGATATTGAGCACCGACAGATCCCACATGCCGTTATGGCTGGCGCCGTCATTTCCAGTGATCCCGGCTCGGTCCAGGACAATGGTGACCGGCAACTTATGCAGGGCGACGTCCATCAAGACCTGATCGAATGCCCGGTTCAGGAATGTGGAGTAGATCGCCACCACCGGGTGCAGGCCGCCCATGGCCAGCCCGGCCGCAGAGGTCATCGCATGCTGTTCGGCGATACCGACATCGAAGAGCCGGTCTTTGAACTGCTCACCGAAGGCCGTCAAGCCGGTCGGTCCCGGCATCGCGGCCGTGATCGCCACGATATCGCGGCGCTTGGTCGCATAGGCGATCAGCGCGTCGGAGAACACCGACGTCCACCCAGGCGCCGAGGCCGTGGTGGCCAGTCCGGTGTGCGGGTCGATGACGCCGCAGGCGTGCATCAGTTCGGCCTCGTCATTCTCAGCCGGCGGATACCCCATTCCCTTGCGGGTCACCACATGAACGATCACCGGGGCGTTGAAACCACGGGCGTGACGCAGTGCGTTCTCCACTGCGTGCTCATCGTGGCCATCGATCGGGCCGACGTACTTGATCCCCAGATCGGTGAACATCACCTGCGGCGAGATCGCATCTTTGAGTCCGGCCTTGACGCTGTGCACCGCGTGATAGCAGGCCTCGCCGATCACCGGCACTCCGCGCAGGGCTTCCCGGCCGCGTTCCAGGAGTCGCTCGTAACCCGGCTGCAGCCGAAGGCCGGCGAGGTGATCGGCGAAACCACCGATGGTCGGCGCATAGCTGCGGCCGTTGTCGTTGACAACGATCACAACCGGACGTTTGGCCGCTGCGATGTTATTGAGCGCCTCCCAGCACATGCCACCGGTGAGAGCGCCGTCGCCGACAACGGCAACCACATGGCGGTTGCGTTGACCGGTCAGTTCGAAAGCCTTGGCCATACCGTCGGCGTAGGACAGTGCAGCCGAGGCGTGACTGGACTCGACCCAGTCGTGGTCGCTCTCGGCACGCGAGGGGTAACCCGACAAACCACCCTTGGAGCGGAGGGTGTCGAAGTCGCCAGCACGCCCGGTCAGCATCTTGTGCACATAAGCCTGATGGCCGGTATCGAAGATGATCGGGTCGTGCGGCGAGTCGAAAACGCGGTGCACCGCAAGGGTGAGTTCCACCACACCGAGATTGGGCCCCAGGTGGCCGCCGGTGGCGGCGACCTTGTGGATCAGGAACTGGCGGATTTCCACCGCCAGCTCTGTCAGCTGGTCTTGCGAAAGGTGCTGCAGATCAGCGGGGCCGCGGACCTGTTCAAGCATCCCCGCAGTCTACCCATCGTTAGCGGATGCTTCCTGCCCAGCCAGATAGACGTCCGGCACCCCGTCGCAGTCCGGATCGGCGGTTTCCAGCTCGAACACCGAGCGGTAGTGGCGGTTGCGGATGCGCAGCAGGATCCCGGCCAGAATCGCCGCCAGCACCGATCCGGTGAGGACCGCGACCTTCATGACCGCCAGACGCGATGGGTCCGAGCCGTACGCCAAGTCCCCGATCAGCAGCGATACCGTGAATCCGATACCGGCGAGCATGGAGACGCCGAGGACGTCGATCCACCGCAGTGACGCGTCCAGGCTGGCGTGGGTTACCGCTGCGATCAGTCGGGTGGTGCCGAACACCCCGAGGGTCTTGCCGACGACGAGTCCGGCGATGACACCGACGGCGATCGGGTCCTGCAGAGCTGTCACAAAACCGTCATAGCCGCCGAAGCCCACGCCTGCGGCGAAGAAGGCAAACACCGGAATCGCGAACCCGGCGGAGATGGGCCGCATCACGTGTTCGAACCGTTCGGCCAGGCCTTCGCCGCCCGTCTTGCTGGGTCGTACCGGAACGGTGAACCCGAGCAGCACCCCCGCGACGGTGGCGTGCACGCCGGACTCGTGGACGAACGCCCAAGTGAGCGCCGCCAGTGGAATCAACAGCCACCAGGAACTTATTCGGCGTTGTACAAGAAACGCGAACACCGCCAGTGGGATAAGCGCACCCAGCAGCGCGCCGAGGTTGATTTTCGCGGTATAGAACACCGCGATCACGGTGATCGCAAGCAGATCGTCGACCACGGCCAAGGTCAGCAGGAAGGTGCGCAATGCCGCCGGCAGGTGCGTGGAGATCACCGCGAGCACCGCCACCGCGAACGCGATATCGGTTGCGGTCGGGATGGCCCACCCATCAGAGGCGCCGTCGGTGCCGCCGACGGTGAAGACCAGAAAGATCAGCGCGGGAACGATCATGCCGCCCACTGCCGCGGCGATCGGCAGGGCGGCTCTGCCAGGATCGCGCAGATCCCCGGCGACGAACTCGCGTTTGAGTTCCAGTCCGACGACGAAGAAGAAGATCGCCAGCAATCCGTCGGCGGCCCAACCGCCGAGGCTCAGGTTCAGGTGCAGACCGAAGTCATCGCTGCCCACCCGCACATCGTTCAGCGCGTGATACGAGGGCGCCCACGGCGAGTTCGCCCAGATCAGCGCGATTGCCGCGGCGGCCAGCAGGATCGCGCCACCCACGGTCTCCTTATGCAGGATCGTGATGATGCGGTGGGTCTCGGGCCATGATCCGCGGGTGAATAGTCGCCTCGACAGCGACCCGCCGTCGCGCGCCGAATCACTCACGGTCTGACTTCGTCAACAGGGCGATGCATTCGACATGATGGGTGAGCGGGAACGCGTCGAATACCCGGATATCTTCCACGTGGTAGCCATGTTGGCGGTATAGGCCGATATCACGCGCGAAAGCCGCTGCCTCACAACCGATGTGGATGACCCGCGGCACACCGGCACCCGCGAGCAGTTCGATGACGGGGCGGCCGGCTCCCGCGCGTGGCGGATCAAGGACTGCGATATCGGCACCGTCGGACGAAGCGGACAGGACCCGGCGAACCGAATCGGAGATGACCTGAACCTGCGGGAGATCAGTCAGTGCGGTGCGCGCCACGTTCGATGCCGCCCGGGAGGTGTCCACAGTCAGCACCTTCCCGCCCTCGCCGACCACATCAGCCAGCGTCGCGGCGAAGAGTCCGACGCCGCCGTAGAGATCCCAGGCCCGAACCGCACCACAGTCCTGCGCCCACTGTTTCACCAGGGAACTGTAGACCGCGGGTGCCTCGCGATGGGACTGCCAGAAACCGGTCACGGGAAGCCGCCAGACCCGCTGGCCCACCCGCTGAACGGATTCGCCGGAGCCTTCCACCGCGGTACTGCCACGCCGTTCGCGGGACGTTGCCACCACGTGTCGGGTGTCGTCGTCGTCGAGCACCACATGAAGGTGGTCGCCACTCGTCCAGCGCGGGCCCTCGAGGTCCGCGAGCATGCCCTCGGGTAACTGTCCGCACCGCAGGTCCGCAACCAGCTCGCTGCTGTGATAGCGGTGGAAGCCGGCGCGACCGTCGGCACCGATGTCCAGGCGCACCCGGGTGCGCCAGCCTTGCGCGTCGCCGATCGGCTCCGCAGCGCCTTCCCATGCGTAATCCCCCAGCCGCCCAAGCTGATTGGCCACCACCTCGCCCTTGATCTTGCGCGCGGCCACCGGATCGACAAAAGACATGTCGCAGCAACCGGCGCCATCCACACCGGCAATCGGACACAGCGGCACTCGGCGATCGTCCGAGGGCTCAAGCACTTCGATCGCTTCAGCGTGCCAGTAGGCCCCGCGCTCTGACGTCACTCGCGCCCGCACCAACTCGCCCGGCAACGCATAACGCACGAATACCACCCGGCCATCGTGGCGGGCAACACAACTGCCGCCATTGGCCGCCGGTCCGGTGCGCAGCACCAGCGCTTCCGGCTCCGTGCCGGTCACTCCACGAAGCCCCGCCGGACATCGCCCGGCGCGCTCTGTTCTTGAAGTTGGTTGAGTCGCTCAGACGAATTCAGCTGCCACGGAACAGAAGTCACCATCACGTTCGGGAGGAATAGAAGTCGGGTCTTGATTCGCAATGCACTCTGGTTGTGCAGGAAGCCTTCCCACCAGTGGCCAACGACGTATTCAGGGACGAAGACGGTCACCACCGTGCGCGGAGCCTCCTTGCTCACCCGCCTGACGTAGTCCAGCACCGGACCGGTGACCTCGCGGTAGGGCGAGGCGACGACTTTCAATGGCACGGTGACCTCACTCGCCTCCCATTCGGCCGTGAGTTTGCGGGTCTCGACATCGTCGACGTTTACCGTCAGTGCCTCCAGCACATCCGGGCGCATTGCCCGGGCGTAGGACAGCGCCCGCAGGGTCGGTAGGTGCATATTCGCGACCAGCACCACCGCGTGGTTGCGACTGGGCAGCACAATCTCGCGCTGCTCCTCTTCGTGGGCCGTCAACTCGCGCGCGACTGCGGCGTAGTGCCTGTTGATCGCCTTCATCAAAATGAAGAGACTGCCCATCGCCAGAATCGCAATCCATGCGCCGGCCAGGAATTTGGTGACGAGAACCACGATCAGCACCGCACCGGTCGCAATGAAACCGATGGTGTTGATAATTCGCGAGCGGATCATCCGGCGGCGTTCCGCCGGATCTTCCTCAGTCCGCAGCAGGCGGGTCCAATGCCGCACCATCCCGATCTGACTGAGCGTGAACGACACGAACACGCCCACGATGTAGAGCTGGATGAGCGCGGTCACCTCGGCCCCGAAAGCGACGACGAAGGCGATCGCCGCCAGCGCCAGAAACACGATGCCGTTGGAGAATGCCAGCCGGTCACCTCGGGTATGCAGCTGCCGCGGGAGGAAGCGGTCCTGGGCCAGGATTGATCCCAACACAGGAAAGCCGTTGAACGCGGTGTTGGCCGCCAAAACAAGGATCAGGGCGGTAACGCCGGTGATCAGGTAGAGCCCGAGCGGGAAATCGCGGAAGATCGCGTCGGCCAGCTGGGCCACCAGTGTCTTCTGCTGGTATCCCGCCGGTGCCCCGATCAGCTGTTCCGCGGGGCGCTCGGCCAGTTTCGCGCCGATCTTCATCGACAACACGATCATGCCCAGGAACAGCGTGATCGCGATTCCGCCCAACAGGGCCAGGGTGGTGGCGGCGTTGCGCGATTTGGGCTTGCGGAACGCCGGCACGCCGTTGCTGATCGCTTCCACACCGGTCAGCGCCGCGCAGCCGGACGAGAACGCCCTCGCCACCAGGAATACCAACGCGAAACCCAACACGTCGCCATGCTCGGAACGCAGTTCGAATCCGGCCGACTCGGCCTGCAAATCGTGGCCCAGCACATAGATCTGGACGAAACCCCAGATCAGCATCAGGTACATGCTGATCATGAAGGCGTAGGTGGGAATCGCGAACGCGGTGCCCGATTCACGGATCCCGCGCAGGTTGACTGCGGTCAGCAGCACAATCGCGGTGACCGCGAATGCCACCTTGTGGTGGGCGATGAACGGGACCGCCGAGCCGATATTGGACATCGCCGAGGCCATCGAGACCGCCACGGTCAGCACGTAGTCGACAAGCAACGCGCTGGCCACCGTCAGCCCAGCGGTAGGCCCGAGGTTGGTGGTGACCACCTCGTAGTCGCCGCCGCCGGACGGGTAGGCGTGGACGTTCTGGCGGTAGGACGCCACCACCACCAGCATCACCAGTGCCACGGCCAGGCCGATCCAGGGCGCCATCGAGATGGCCGACAATCCTGCGACCGACAGGACCAGGAAGATCTCCTCCGGCGCGTAGGCCACCGACGACAGGGCATCGGAGGCGAAGACCGGCAGGGCGATGGTCTTGGGTAGCAGGGTGTGGCTCAGCTTGTCGCTGCGGAACGGCTGTCCCAGGAGAAGACGCCGCGTCATCTTCGAAAGCTTGGACACGAGAGCCAAGAGTAAGCCTTGCCCCCAATGCCGGTAGCGTTCCCCTTACCGGGCGGCCCGCCGGTGGGCCGCCCGCGACAGACCCGAGAGGACCTCACGTGCGGGTTGTGGTGATGGGGTGCGGTCGCGTCGGCGCCTCTCTGGCCGACGCGCTATCCCGGATCGGACACGAGGTCTCGGTCATCGACCGCGACCCGACAGCGTTCAATCGGCTCTCCCCAGAGTTTTCCGGCAAACATGTGCTGGGTATGGGTTTCGACCGGGAAGTGTTGCTGCGCGCCGGGATTGAGGGCGCGGAGGCATTCGCCGCGGTGTCCTCCGGAGACAACTCGAACATCATCTCGGCCCGGGTGGCGCGGGAGATGTTCGGCGTGCAGCGGGTGGTGGCCCGAATCTATGACGCCAAGCGGGCGGCGGTTTACGAGCGCCTGGGTATCCCCACCGTGGCCACCGTGCCCTGGACCACCGACCGGCTCCTGCACGCGATCACCCACGACGGCGAAACCGCCAAATGGCGCGATCCCACCGGTACGGTCGCGGTCATCGAGGTGACCCTGCACGATTCGTGGATGGGCCATCGGGTGACCTCCCTGGAGGAGGTCACCAGGGCGCGGGTGGCGTTCCTGATCCGCTTCGGCACCGGGGTGCTGCCCGAACCCAAAACTGTGATCCAAGCCGGTGACCAGGTCTATCTGGCGGCGGTGTCCGGGCACGCCGCGGAGGCGCTGGCGATCGCCGCGCAGCCGCCCGCGGAAGGGGTCGGGGAATGAAGGTTGCCATCGCCGGCGCGGGCGCCGTCGGGCGTTCGATCGCCCGGGAACTGGTGGAGAATTCCCACGACGTGACGCTCATCGAGCGAAATGCCAATCACGTCGACATCGACGCGATCCCGGCCGTGCATTGGCGCCTCGGCGACGCCTGCGAGCTGAGTCTGCTGGAAGAGGTGCACCTCGAGGAATTCGACGTGGTGATCGCCGCAACCGGCGATGACAAGGCGAATGTGGTGCTCTCGCTGCTGGCCAAAACCGAGTTTGCGGTAGCCCGGGTGGTGGCGCGCGTCAACGATCCGCGCAACGAGTGGCTTTTCGACGACGCATGGGGCGTGGATGTCGCGGTGTCGACTCCCCGGATGCTCGCCTCACTTGTCGAAGAGGCGTTCGCCGTGGGTGATCTGGTAAGGCTGATGGAGTTCCGTCATGGCCACGCCAACCTGGTGGAGATCACGCTGCCCGAAGACACCCCGTGGGGTGGCCGCCCGGTCCGCAAGCTGGCCCTGCCTCGTGATGTGGCACTGGTGACGATCCTGCGCGGCCAGCGGGTCATCGTGCCCGAGCAGGACGAGCCACTGGAGGGTGGCGACGAGTTACTGTTCGTCGCGGCCCCGGAAGTCGAGGGCGATCTGCGCACTCTGCTGGCCAACCCCGGGCTGGCCAACCCCGG
>JBAXIA010000020.1:0-29810 GCA_037138615.1 Mycobacteriaceae bacterium
ACCCCGAGTGGCTTAGGCCACGACCATCGGACCCCGAGTGGCTTAGGCCACGACCATCGGACCCCGAGTGGCTTAGGCCACGACCCTGTTTGGCAGTCTTTTTGGTGGTTACAGCTAAATAATGGCGTAGCTTTTAGAGGTGCCTGACAATCCCCAATCTGAGCGGCCCCGGTCGCCGATGGAACTGCTCAGCGACGTTCCGGAGCCGACACTGCGCCGGCTCAAGCAGTACTCGGGCCGGTTGGCCACCCAGGCGGTACACGTCATGGGTGAACGGCTGCCGTTCTTCGGCGAACTGGAAGCATCCCAGCGAGCCAGTGTGCAGTTGGTCGTCCAGGCCTCAGTGGTCAATTTCGTGGAATGGATGCGCGACCCGTCCAGTGAGGTGGGCTATACCGCTCAGGCCTTCGAACTGGTTCCGCAGGACCTGACCCGCAAGATCGCACTGGCCCAGACCGTCGACATGGTCCGAGTGACGATGGAGTTCTTCGAGGAGGTGGTCCCGATGCTGGCGCGCACCGAGGAGCAGTTGACAGCTCTGACAGTTGGCATCCTGCGCTACAGCCGCGACTTGGCATTCGCGGCCGCGACCGCCTATGCGGACGCCGCCGAGGCGCGCGGCTCCTGGGATAGCCGGATGGAGGCCAGCGTGGTCGATGCGGTGGTCCGCGGCGATAGCGGCCCGGAGCTGCTGTCCCGCGCGGCGGCGCTGAACTGGGATACCACCGCGCCCACGACCGTGGTGGTCGGTACACCGCCGCTCGGGCGCGAAGACCTGGCGAGCGAGGACATCCGAGAGATCGCGCAACGGCACGACCGCGCGGCGCTGGCCGACGTGCACGGCACCTGGCTGATCGCGATAATCTCCGGTCCGCTGACACCCACCGACCGGTTCTTCAACGACCTGCTCACGGCTTTTTCCCCGGGCCCGGTCGTGATCGGGCCCACGGCACCCATGCTCACCGCGGCGTATCACAGCGCAGGCGAGGCGATTTCCGGAATGAATGCGGTAGTCGGGTGGAACGGGGCGCCGCGGCCGGTGCCGGCCCGGGAACTGCTGCCCGAACGTGCGCTGATGGGCGATGCATCAGCCGTGGCGGCCCTGTACAACGAGGTCATGCGACCGCTGGCCGATGCGGGTCCGGTGCTCGCCGAGACACTGGACGCCTACATCGACAGCGGCGGCGCAATCGAGGCCTGCGCACGAAAATTGTTCGTTCATCCAAACACGGTGCGCTACCGCCTCAAGCGGATCGCCGACTTCACCGGACGCGATCCCACAGTGCCCAGGGACGCCTATATTTTGAGGGTTGCCACCACGGTTGGGCGGCTCGATTACCCAACACCGCAGCAGACGGCCGCGCAGAACAGAGCAAACACCTGGGTGACACAGCTCACCCCGCCCCTGGTCGGGTCTGGCCATCACACCTCTGATGAGGGCTAGATCGCAGGACGGTCTCGATAACATCGCATCCGCGGGGTGATTTGTAGGTATCCCACAAAAACCTAAGACAAGGTTCATAATCCTTTACACCCTGCAAAACGGCAATCACAGTGTTCTCTTAGAGATGTGATCGCGCTGCTCGCGCCCGGACAGGGCTCCCAGACTCCCGGCATGCTCGCCGAGTGGCTGCCCCTCCCCGGCGCAGCTGACCGCATCGACCGTTGGTCGCAGATCAGCGGCCTCAATCTGGCCCGACTTGGCACCGTCGCGACCGCTGAGGAGATCACCGATACCGCGATCACCCAGCCGCTGGTGGTAGCGGCCACGCTCCTAGCCCATTCCTTGCTGGCTGAGCGCGGCCTTCCGGCCGCCGCCGACACTGTCATCGCAGGCCATTCGGTCGGTGAGATCGCGGCCTACGCGATGGCCGGGGTGATCTCCGAGGATGACGCCATCAAACTCGCCGGAGTGCGCGGCGCCGAAATGGCCAAGGCCTGTGCGGCCGAATCCACCGGCATGTCCGCCGTGCTCGGCGGCGACGAAAACGAGGTGCTCGCGCGGCTCGAAGCCCTCGACCTGATCCCTGCCAACCGAAACGCCGCAGGGCAAATCGTGGCTGCCGGTGCAGTCGCCGCGTTGGAGAAGCTGGCCGAGGATCCTCCTGCCAACGCCCGGGTGCGCCAGCTGGCCACCGCCGGGGCGTTCCATACCCACTACATGGCCTCGGCCCAAGACGGGTACGCAGCCGCAGCCGCCGAGGTCGCCGCGCATGATCCGGCCACCACCCTGCTGTCCAACTTCGACGGCCAGCCACTGACTTCGGCAGCCGACGCCATGGAAAAGCTCGTCGCGCAGCTAACCCGTCCGGTGCGCTGGGACCTGTGCAACAACACGATCCGCGCACTTAACATCACGGCGATCATCGAGTTCCCCCCCGCGGGCGCTCTTACCGGTATCGCCAAAAGAGAACTTCGGGGCGTCGCAACGCACGCCGTCAAGACACCCGCAGATCTGAACGGATTGTCCGGGCTCTGACCCGCCGGCACCGATCAGGACAACCGCATAAAGAAGCACGACCACCGATTTATCAAGTAACACAACCGATTACCCAGCAACACAACATATGAAGGGAGCCACACTGTGGCCGCCACGCAGGATGAAATCATCGCCGGTCTCGCCGAGATCATCGAAGAGGTGACCGGTATCGAGCCTTCCGAAGTCACCATGGAAAAGTCGTTCGTCGATGACCTCGACATCGACTCGCTGTCGATGGTCGAGATCGCGGTTCAGACCGAGGATAAGTACGGCGTGAAGATCCCCGATGAGGATCTGGCCGGCCTGCGCACCGTGGGCGACGTCGTCGCCTACATCCAGAAGCTTGAGCAGGAGAACCCCGAGGCTGCGGCCGCCCTGCGCGACAAGTTCGGTACAGACAAGTGACCAGGCCTTCCACTGCTAACGGCGGCTTCCCGAATGTCGTGGTGACCGCCGTCGAGGCGACCACGGCACTCGGTGCTGACATCGACAGCACGTGGAAGGCCCTGTTGGCCGGCGAAAGCGGAATCCGGGTCCTCGAGGATGACTTCATCACCAAGTGGGACCTGCCGGTGCGGATCGGCGGGCATCTCGTCGATCCGGTCGACGACCACATGGGCCGACTGGACCTGCGACGCATGTCGTATGTCCAGCGGCTGTCGAAGTATCTCGGCATGAAGATGTGGGAGTCGGCCGGTAAGCCCGAGGTCGACCCGGACCGCTTCGCGGTCGTTATGGGAACCGGCCTGGGCGGTGGCGAGAAGATCGTCGAAACCTATGACCTGATGAATGAGGGCGGTATCCGCAAGGTGTCGCCACTGGCCGTTCAAATGATCATGCCGAACGGCGCCGCGGCAGTCCTCGGTCTCGAACTGGGCGCCCGCGCCGGGGTCATCACCCCGGTGTCGGCCTGCTCATCGGGGTCGGAGGCAATCGCCCACGCCTGGCGACACATTGTCATGGGTGACGCCGACATTGTCGTCTGCGGTGGCGTCGAAGGAACGATAGAGGCGCTGCCGATCGCGGCGTTCTCGATGATGCGCGCGATGTCGACCCGCAACGAGGATCCGACCGCCGCGTCTCGTCCGTTCGATAAGGAACGCGACGGGTTCGTCTTCGGCGAGGCCGGCGCGATGATGATCATCGAAACCGAGGAGCATGCCAAGGCCCGCGGCGCCAAGCCGTTGGCCCGACTGCTGGGTGCGGGCATCACCTCGGACGCCTTCCACATGGTGGCTCCGGCGTCTGATGGTCTGCGGGCAGGCGGCGCCATGAAGCGGTCAATGGAAACGGCAGGACTTTCGCCTGCGGACATCGACCACGTCAACGCCCACGCCACATCGACCTCCATCGGGGATGTGGCGGAAGCCAATGCCATCCGGGTCGCCGGTGTGCAGCATGCCCCGGTGTACGCGCCGAAGTCAGCGCTGGGTCACTCAATCGGAGCGGTCGGTGCGCTGGAGTCGATTCTGACGGTGCTCGCCCTGCGTGACGGCGTCATCCCGCCCACGCTGAACTACGAGACGCCCGATCCTGAGATCGACTTGGATGTCGTCGCGGGCGAACCGCGCTACGGCGACTACAGGTATGCGATCAACAACTCCTTCGGATTCGGCGGACACAACGTCGCACTCGCCTTCGGGCGCTACTAGACCGTCGGGCAGTACCGAGAAGGGAACGATCCGGGTAATGGCACCGCTGACTACGGGCAACGGTCTCCCCGACGTGGTCGTGACTGGCATAGCCATGACGACCGCGTTGGCGGTTGACGTTGAGAACACCTGGAAGATGCTGCTCGACGGACAAAGTGGAATCCGCACACTCGACGACCCGTTCGTCGAGGAATACAACCTCCCGGTGCGGATCGGCGGACACCTGCTGGAGGACTTCGAGTCTGATCTGGATCGGGTGGAGAAGCGCCGACTGTCGTATCTGCAGAAGATGTCAACCGTGCTGGGCAGGCGGGTCTGGCAGAACGCTGGTTCGCCCGAAGTCGACACCCGCCGGCTGATGGTGTCCATCGGGACCGGGATGGGCTCGTCGGAGGAGTTGCTCTTTGCCTATGACGGCATGCGGTCCAGGGGGTTGCGCGCCGTCTCACCGTTGGTGGTGCAGATGTTCATGCCCAACGGCCCGGCCGCCGTGGTCGGACTAGACCTTCACGCAAAGGCCGGCGTGTGCACTCCGGTTTCGGCGTGCGCATCGGGCTCGGAGGCGATCGCCAACGCATGGCGCAACATCGTCTACGGCGAGGCCGATATCGCGGTCTGCGGTGGCGTCGAAACCAAGATCGAGGCGGTACCGATCGCGGCCTTCGCCCAGATGCGCATCGTGTTGTCCAACACCAACGACGATCCGGCAGGTGCCTGCCGTCCTTTCGACCGGGACCGCAACGGATTTGTCTTCGGCGAAGCCGCCGCACTGATGGTTATCGAGACCGAGGAGCACGCCAAGGCCCGCGGCGCCACCATCCTGGCCCGCATCATGGGAGCGTCAGTGACCTCGGACGGCTTCCATATCGTGGCGCCGGATCCCAACGGCATCCAGGCCGGCCAGGCAATGACCCGGGCGATCCAGCTCGCCGGGCTCAAGCCGCAGGACATCGACCACATCAACGCTCACGCGACCGGAACCAACGTCGGTGATGTCGCCGAGGGCAGGGCCATCAACACTGCGATGGGCGGCCACCGGCCCGCGGTCTACGCGCCAAAATCAGCACTGGGCCATTCAGTGGGAGCCGTCGGCGCGGTGGAAGCCATTCTCACCGTACTTGCTCTGCGCGACGGCGTGATCCCGGCGACACGCAACCTGCACAACCTCGATCCGGAGATCGACTTGGACGTGGTGGCCGGGGAACCCCGGTCGGGTAACTACCAGTACGCGATCAACAACTCGTTCGGATTCGGTGGACACAACGTCGCCATCGCCTTCGGGAAGTACTGAAAAACGAAGAGCGAAAAGGCACCCCACCGATATCCGGCACGCACAAGGAGGTATAGATGACGATCATGGCCCCTGAGGCGGTCGGCGAATCGCTCGACCCGCGTGACCCGTTACTGCGGCTGCGAGCCTTCTTCGATGACGACAACATCGAACTGCTGCATGAGCGCGACCAATCCGGCATCCTGGCTGCGGCCGGCACCGTCAACGGACTGCGCACCATCGCATTCTGCACCGACGGCACCGTCATGGGCGGTGCCATGGGCGTGGACGGCTGCCGCCACATCGTCAACGCCTATGACCTCGCGATCGAGGAGCAGAGCCCGATCGTCGGCATCTGGCACTCCGGTGGCGCCCGACTGGCCGAGGGTGTCAAGGCACTGCACGCGGTCGGCCTGGTGTTCGAGGCGATGATCCGGGCCTCCGGCTACATCCCGCAGATCTCCCTGGTGGTCGGCTTCGCCGCCGGAGGTGCGGCCTACGGGCCCGCGCTGACCGATGTGGTCGTGATGGCACCGGAGGGCCGAGTGTTCGTCACCGGGCCCGACGTTGTTCGAAGCGTGACCGGCGAGGACGTCGACATGGCCTCCCTCGGCGGGCCAGACACCCACCACCGTAAGTCCGGGGTGTGCCACATCGTCGCCGACGACGAACCCGACGCCTATGCCCGCGGGCGCCGGCTGGTCGGATTGTTCTGCCAGCAGGGTATTTTCGACCGCGCCAAGGCCGAGGCCGGCGATGTCGATCTGCACGCCCTACTGCCGGACTCGGCGCGGCGAGCCTACGACGTGCATCCCCTCGTCGAAGCGCTGCTGGACTCCGACGAGCCGTTCGAGGAGTTCCAGTCCAAGTGGGCTCCATCGATGGTTGTCGGTCTGGGCCGGCTGTCCGGGCGCACCGTCGGCGTGCTGGCGAACAATCCACTACGTCTCGGCGGATGCCTGAACTCCGAGAGCGCTGAGAAGGCGGCACGTTTCGTCCGACTCTGCGACGCGTTCGGGATTCCACTGGTGGTGATCGTCGATGTGCCCGGTTACCTGCCCGGTGTCGATCAGGAGTGGGGCGGTGTGGTGCGCCGCGGCGCGAAACTCCTGCACGCCTTCGGTGAAGCCTCGGTCCCCCGAGTGACCCTCGTGACCCGCAAAATTTATGGCGGGGCCTACATCGCGATGAACTCCCGTTCACTGGGCGCAACCAAGGTGTTCGCTTGGCCGGATGCAGAGGTCGCTGTGATGGGCGCCAAGGCGGCGGTCGGAATCTTGCACAAGCGCAAACTCGCTGCTGCACCCGATCACGAGCGTGATGCGCTGCATGAGGAGTTGGCCGAGGAGCATGAGCGCATCGCCGGTGGTGTGGACGCGGCCATCGAGATCGGTGTTGTCGACGAGAAGATTGACCCCGCCCACACCCGCAGCAAGCTCACCCAGACCTTGGCCGAGGCTCCGGCACGGCGCGGGCGCCACAAGAACATCCCGCTGTAGGCCACGGGCTTCCCGCGCGTCTACTCAAGCAGAGGCGAGGAACTCCCGAGCCGCGTCAATTGCGCGCTCCCGGTCCGCGGTGACCAACCCGATACGGGTGCGCCGGTCCAGGATGTCGGAGACATCGAGTGCGCCTTCATGCGTGACGGCAAATTCGAATTCTGCACGCGTCACGTCAATGCCCTCGGCCACCGGCTCAGCTGGGCGCTCACAACGCGCGGCAGCAACCACGTTCCGAGATTCCGCACCATAGCGAGCCACCAGCGAACTCGGAAGATCCCCGCTGGTTCGAAGAATGCCGCTATTGCGCTGCGTTGCCACGGGATTTGCCGCAGCACCGACCAATGGCAGGTTGC
Organism: Mycobacteriaceae bacterium; assembly: GCA_037138615.1. Classification (GTDB taxonomy): domain Bacteria; phylum Actinomycetota; class Actinomycetes; order Mycobacteriales; family Mycobacteriaceae; genus Mycobacterium. Next base: position 7,257 of record JBAXIA010000020.1, read on the forward strand.
GCGTGCGGCAGGGCTGCGCCGTCAGCCCGCGAGCGGTAATCGCGCGGTCGAGGACATCCTCGGCCATATGCCGGTATTCGGTGAGTTTGCCGCCGACGACACTGAACAGCCCTGAGTCGGATTCCAGCACTGCGTGATCGCGGGACAGGTCGGACGTCCTGCCTTCCCCCGCATCAATCAGCGGCCGCAGGCCGGCGTAGGCACCTGTGACGTCAGCGGTGGTCAGTGAGGTCTGCAACGCGGTGTTCACGACGTCGAGCAGGAATGTGACTTCGCTTGAGGTCGGTTCCGGCGCATCCGGTATCGGACCCGGCGCCTCTTCGTCAGTGAGCCCCAGATAAATCCGGCCGAGTTGCGCCGGCAGGGCGAAGACGAAACGGTTGGTCTCCCCCGGGATCGGAATCGTCAGTGCCGCCGTCGGATTGCCGAACGATGACGCGTCGAGCACCAGATGCGTACCGCGACTGGGTCGCAGCCGAATCGAGGAGTCCACCTCCGCTGCCCACACCCCCGCGGCGTTGATCACCACGCGGGCCGGCAGATCCATCGACTCTCCGGTCAACTCATCGGTGACGTTCACCGAGTTTCCGGTGGCCGACGAGACGCGGGTGCGGGTGAGGATACGCGCGCCATGTTGGGCGGCAGTTCGCGCCACAGCCACCACCAGCCGGGCGTCGTCGATCAGTTGTCCGTCGTAGGCCAGCAACGCACCGTCGAGTCCTTCGCGGCGCACGGTCGGGGCCATCGCCACCGCCTGCTCTGCGCTGATTCGGCGGGGCCGCGGCAAGACCGAGGACCGGGTGCCGGCCAGTGCGCGCAGCACATCGCCAGCCCGAAATCCGGTTCGCACCAGCGCCCGCTGCGACCGGCTCATCGACGGCAGCAGCGGCACCAGTTGCGGCATCGCCTTGACCAGGTGCGGTGCATTGACGGACATCAGGATGCCGCGCTCAATCGAGCTGCGGCGAGCGATACCGATATTGCCGCTGGCCAAGTACCGCAGACCGCCGTGTGCCAGCTTCGAGCTCCATCGGCTCGTGCCAAAGGCGAGATCATGCTTTTCCAGCAGCACAACCGACAGGCCGCGGCTGGCGGCATCGAGCGCGATGCCGGCGCCGGTGATACCGCCGCCGATCACGATGACGTCTACCGGTCCGCCCGAGCCCACGGCACTGAGGTCGGCACTGCGGCGGGCTGCGTTCAGGACGGTGAGATCGCTCACGGGCACAGGTATCCGTTCAATGTGTGGGACAGTTCGACGCCCAGTGCGTCGGCATCGAGGATCGGCTCGACGATCTGACCGGACTGGATGGTGGACTGGGCGATCAGCAGAACCATGGCCGCCAGCGCACGGGGATCTGCTCGGCGGACACTGTTGTCGGCCTGGGCTTTGCGCAGTTCCTCGGCAACGACATCGATGAGCATCTGCTGGCTGGTGCCCAACCGTTCGGAGATGTAGACCATCGCCAGTTCTGGCGCCGAGCGTAAGACCGTACGGACGAGTTCATCGCGCCGCAGTCGACCCGCCACCGCGGTGATCCGCTGCACCAGGGCGTCACGGCCCATCCCGCGCATCGGCACCTCGCGCCAGGCTCCGATGATCCGGTCGGTCAGCAGTGCAGCCAGGATGGTCCGGGTGTCCGGCCAACGCCGGTACACCGTCGGCCTACTCACCCCGGCCCGGCGGGCGATCTCCGCCAGCGTGACACGTTGCAGGCCGAAGTCGCCCACACAACTGGCCGCGGCCGTCAGTATCCGGTCGCCGACATCCACCGACTCGGCGTTACTGATTGACAACATCTGTAATACTGTAATCCATGGTCGACACTGGCGCCGGAAATCACCTGTTACCACCGATGGCCTGGGACGGCTGGGGTGACCCGGGGTTGGCCAAACCGCTGTCTGCCGGTATTCGCGCACTGCTCGAGCAGGCACTCGGTGTGACCGGCTCCGAAATCGCCGCACCCGATATCGACGAGGTTCAGCTATCCCCCAGTGCCCTGGCGCCGGATCACTGCGATGGGTTGGCCGCCATCGTCGGTAGCGATTACGTGCGCACTGATGACCGTGATCGGCTGCTCCATGCCGGCGGTAAGTCCACGTTGGATTTGTTGCGGCGCAAGCAGATTCGCCAGGATGCGCCCGATGCAGTGGTATTGCCCGGTAGCGAGGACGAAGTTTTCGCGATCCTCGACTACTGCACCCAGCAGCGCATCGCGGTGGTTCCGTTCGGCGGCGGAACGAGCGTGGTCGGCGGGCTGGACCCGATACGGGACGGATTCAACACCATCATCACGCTCGATCTGCGTCGGTTCGACGCTCTGCACTGGCTCGACGACATCTCGGGCGAGGCCGAACTCGGCGCCGGCGTCACCGGTCCGGAAGCCGAACGTCTGCTCGGTGAGCGCGGTTTCTCCCTCGGTCACTTCCCCCAGAGTTTCCGCTTCGCCAGCATTGGCGGTTTCGCCGCCACGAGGTCCTCCGGTCAGGACTCCGCCGGCTACGGCCGCTTCAATGAGATGGTCCGCGGGATGCGGGTGGTGAGTCCGGCGGGTGTGTTGGATCTCGGCCGCGCGCCCGCCTCAGCGGCCGGGCCGGACCTTCGCGAACTGTTCGCCGGGTCCGAAGGTGTGTTCGGCATCATCACCCGGGTACGGGTGCGGATTCATCCGATTCCGGCGAGCGTGCGGCACGAGGCGTGGTCGTTCCCGGACTTCGCCACCGGCGCCGACGCCCTGCGCGCTGTCGTCCAGACCGGCACCGGACCTACCGTTCTCAGGCTTTCCGACGAGATCGAGACCGGTATCAACCTGGCCACCACCGGCAGCATCGGTGAGCAGAGCATCACCGGTGGCTGCCTGGCGATCACGGTGTTCGAAGGCACCGCTGACCATGCCCGGAGCCGGCATGACGAGACCCGCGCCCTGCTGTCAGCCCGCGGCGGCACATCCCTGGGCACCGGCCCTGCAAAGGCCTGGGAGCACGGCCGTTTCGACGCCCCCTATCTGCGCGACGCACTGCTGTCGGCCGGGGCATTGTGCGAGACCCTGGAGACCGCCACAACGTGGTCTAATCTCGCGGTTCTCAAGTCCGCGGTCACCGAAGCGCTGACGACTGCTCTCGCTGAAAGCGGTACGGCCGCTCTGGTCATGTGCCACATTTCGCATGTGTATGCCACCGGCGCTTCGCTGTATTTCACCGTGGTCGCCGGTCAACACGGCGATGCCGCGCAACAGTGGAATACCGCCAAAGCTGCAGCGGCACAGGCAATCGTCACCGGCGGCGGCACCATCACCCATCACCATGCGGTCGGTGCAGATCACCGACCGTGGATGACTGCCGAGATCGGCGATCTCGGTGTGCAGGTGCTGCGCGCGGTCAAGCAGACTCTGGACCCGGCTGGAATCCTCAACCCGGGCAAGCTCATTCCATGACCGAGATCGGCCGCGTCACGCTGCTGACGAACCCGATGGCGGGCCATGGCAACGCCCCACACGCGGCCGAACGGGCGTTCGCCCGATTTCAGGAGTGCGGTGTCGACGTCACGGCGATCGTCGGCCGTGACCCCGCTCACGCCCGCGAACTGGTTGACGATGCACTTGCCCACGGCACCGATGCCCTTGTGGTCGTCGGCGGTGACGGTGTCATATCACTGGCGCTGCAGGCGTTGGCGCACAGCGATATTCCATTGGGAATCGTCGCGGCCGGCACCGGAAACGACCACGCCCGCGAATACGGCCTGCCGGTCGGTGACCCGGCGGCGGCGGTCGACGTGATCGTTGCGGGCCAGACCGAGACCATCGACCTCGGACATATCCGGGGTACCGACGGCACCGGAACCTGGTTCGGCACCATCGCCGCAACCGGGTTCGATTCGCTGGTCAGCGACCGTGTCAATCGAATGAGCTGGCCGCACGGCCGGATGCGCTACAACCTGGCAATCATTGCCGAGATCTCGAAGCTGCGGTTGCTGCCGTTTCGGTTGGTACTCGACGGTGAACGCGAGATCGTCACCGATCTCACCCTGGCGGCGTTCGGCAACACCCGCAGTTACGGCGGCGGCATGCTGATCTGTCCGGGCGCCGACCACGCTGATGGACTACTCGATATCACGATGATCCGATCCGGTTCACGCACCAAGCTCATGCGGCTGTTCCCCACCGTGTTCAAGGGCACCCATGTGGAACTCGACGAAGTGATCACCGACCGGGCCCGCACGATTACCGTCGAGTGCCCGGGAATCAATGCCTATGCCGACGGCGAGTACGCATGCGCACTTCCGGTCGAGATATCAGCCGTGCCCGGCGCACTGAAGATACTGCGCCCGGCACCCTAGGAGTCGGCGAGGATCCGGGTGCGCGCCGGATCGTAGAACGGCGCCATCTGCAGCCGCGCCGGACGATCGCCGTGCGGGGTATGAACCGTGAACGACTGCTCGCGTAACCAGTCCCCGGTGACACCGCCCTCGTTGGCCACCTGCGCCAGCCCGACCGGACCACCGAGGGTGTGGCCGTAGGCCGCGGCTCGGACATAACCGACCCACTTCCCGTCGATCATGACCGGCTCATTGCCGAACAGGTCGGCGTTCTCGTCGTCGACGAACAGGCTGACGACCCGGTTATGCGGAGTGCCCTGAGCCTTGAACTCCAGGAGAGCATCGCGACCGACGAAACCACCCGGCTTGTCCCACGCGATGGTGAATCCCAGCCCGGCCTCGATCGGGTTATCGGTATTGTCGATGTCCACACCCAGATCCCGGTACCCCTTCTCCAGCCGAAGGCTCGACATCGCCGCGAGACCGACCGGGCGGAAACCCAGATCGGCACCGGCGGAGGCTAATTCGTCATACACACCGACCGCGTACTCGGTGGGGATGTGCAACTCCCAGCCGAGCTCGCCGAGGTAGGTCACCCGAGCCGCCAGCACCGGCGCATAACCGACGTGGATCTGTTTGGCCGACAGATACGGGAATGCGGCATTGGACAGATCGGTATCGGTGAGCCGGGACAGCAGGGTCCGCGATTTCGGTCCCTGCACCGACAGCAGCGTTGTCGCGGACGTGGTCTCGGTGACGACCACGACTTCGTCGCAGCGGGTTTCGCGGCGGATCATGGGTTCGATACGGCGGTGGATGAGATCAGAGGTGACGACGAGGAACTTCTCCTCGCCGAGTCGGGTGATGGTCAGATCGGTGGCGATACCGCCGGCGCTGTTCAGCCACTGGGTGTAGACCAGCCGTCCGATCTCGCGGTCGATGACACTGACCGAGAGCCGATCGAGCACCTTTGCCGCATCAGGACCCTGGACGAGGAACTTCGCCATCAGGCTCATGTCGAGAACGCCGACATCCTCACGTACCGCCCGGTGCTCGCGGGCCACGATGTCGAAGGACGCCTGCCTGGCGAAGTCCAGCGTGGACTGCGGGTGTGCTCCGTCAGTGTCGTACCACTCGGCAAACTCCCAACCCACCGAGGCGTTGAAATGCCCACCGGCAGCCACCAGTCGGTCGTGTAGCACCGACCGGCGCACGTCTCGGGCCGAGCCAGGCTTCCAGGCCGGCCAAACCGCGTCACCGAACAGCACACCGAGTTGCTCGACGGTCCGCTCAGCGCGGAAGCGCCGGGACGTCTCGTGGGTGGCAGCCCGGTCAATGGCGTAGCCGGTAACGTCCACCGGCGGAACGCCGTCGACGATCCAGTGCGCCATCACGTTGCCGATACCACCGCCCATCAAGATGCCCAGCGAATTCATCCCCGCCGCAACGAAATAGCCGTCCAGTTCCGGCGCGGGCCCCAGCATCGGCCGGATATCCGGCGTGAAGGACTCCGGACCGCAGAAGAACAACCTGACGCCGACCTCAGCCAGCGACGGGATCCGCTCCAGCGCGGTACCCAGGTACGGACCCACCCGGTCCCAGTCCGGCGGCATCGTGCCAAAGGCGAAGCTGTCCGGGACACCGTCCAGCGACCACGGCGCACCGACCGGTTCGAACAACCCCACCAGCATGCCGTCGCCCTCGGGCCGGTAATAGCCGTAGCGTTCCGGATCCTCGATCACCGCAAGGTCTTTGTCCATGCCCGGCACGGCATCGGTGATCAGGTAGTAGTGCTCGGCCGCCTGCAGTGGGATGCAGACGTCATTGATCGCGCCGAGTTGCCGAGCCCACATGCCGGCGGCATTGACAACGATCTCGGTCTCGATCCGACCCTGATCAGTCAGCACTGCACTCACCCGACCGCACTTGGTCTCGACACCGGTGACTCTGACGCCTTCGATGACACGGGTACCCAGAGCTTTGGCGCCCTTGGCCATTGACGTGGCAACCCCGACCGGGTCGGCACGGCCCTCATCGGGCACATAGAAGCCGGCCAGCACGTCCGATGTGTCTAGCAACGGCCACATCTCCTGCAGTTCGCGCGCGCTGATCTCATGCTCGGCGACACCGAATCCGTGCATCCATGCCGAGGAGCGGCGCAGTGCCTCCAGTCGTTGCGGGTTAGTGGCCAGGCTGACGTGGCCGACCGGATTGAACCCGGTGGAGTGGCCGGTCTCCGCCTCGAGGCGCTCATAAAGGTCGCGCGAGTACCGACTGAAGAAGAGTGCAGTCTCATCAGTCATACCCGCTGAGGTGATCAGGCCAGCAGCATGCCAGGTCGTTCCCGCCGTGAGCTCATGCTGTTCGAGCAGGACAACATCGGTCCAGCCCAGGTGCGCAAGGTGATAGGCGATGCTGCACCCGGTCACACCACCGCCGATGATGACGACGCGTGCGCGCGAGGGCAACTCCTTGCCGAGATTGCTCAACGGAATCCCTTTCACTAACCCTGCTGTAGTTTGAAAACCTCACTGGCCAATGGCAATTGAGCACGCGAGCGGTCGACGAATACCGGCGCGCCCACTTCCGGGGACAGCGGTCCGGGTTCTATTGGTGAGGTGTCGGACAAAGTCGCTTCCAGAACTGCTACGAACTCGTGCGGCTGATCATTCTGCAGGTAGTGGTTCGCGCGCGGTAGCACCCAGAACTCGTTGGCGCCCGGCTTGTTCACCAGGTAGTTATCCCACACATGAGCCGCGACCCGCAGCGGAGCGACGGTATCGCAGAGGCCCCAGATCAAGGTGGTCTTGACCGGAAGCGCAGCCAGGCTGTCCAGCCACTGTCGCTCGTTCTCTGCACGCTCCACCAGGTACTGGATGGTGCCGTGCATGACCGCCATACCGTCGTTGTACGCGAAAGTGTCCGCCAGTGCGGCGATCACCGGATCATCCGGGGCCCGAGGTGGGGTGAACATGCTCAGTCCCAGCCCGGCCGCAAACATCTCCGCGGTCATGAAGTCCAGTGATGGCGCTGTCCGCGGATCCAACAGCTGCCGTTGATAGTCGGTGAGGTTCGACAATGGCAGAAAGATATTGCCGTTGCTGAGCACCAGGTTGGTCGGTTCGAAAGCGAATTCATCTGCCGCACACCTGATGGTGAACGCCAGCGCCACGCTGTCGCCACGATCATGAGCGATGACGGCACCGGTGCTCGCGCCGAGAATTTCTTCGACGTAGTACGCAAGAAGTTCGCTGTCGCGACGCAGTGTGTAAGTCTCGCCGGCGGGCTTATCGGAGAAACCGAACCCTGGCAGATCCAGCACGCACACCCGATGGGTGCCGCTGAGTTCGCTTGCGACGTCCTGCCAGTCGATACTGCTCGTCGGAAACCCGTGCACCATGAGCAGAAGCGGTGCCTCTCGGTCACCGAACTCGGCATGGAAGATATCGAGGCTGTCAGTGTGCTGAAGTGGCTCGCGCGGAACCCACGAGAAGTGACTGCCGGCCTGCAACCAGTGCCGGGCACGCTCGGACATGGACTGCGCCCCTTCTTTCGTCGGGGCGATCGTACCCGGGGTTAACCGACTCCCCGGCTGAGCCAGCTCACCTCGCCGGCGTCGCCACCGTCGCGGTAGGGCTCCAACGCCTCGTCCCAGGCTGTACCCAGCACGGTATCCAACTCGGCCGCCAACGAGTCAGCACCCTCGGACATCAGCGATCGCAGCCGCATCTCACCCACCATGATGTCGCCGTTGGCGCTCATCGCCCCGCTCCACAGCCCCAACTGAGGCGTATGACAGAACCGGATACCGTCCACGCCGGGGCTTGGATCCTCGGTGACCTCGAAGCGCAGGACCGACCACGACCGCAGCGCACTGGCCAGCCGCGCCCCGGTGCCCACCGGGCCGACCCAGTTGGTCACCGCGCGAAGTTGTCCGGGCATGGCGGGCTGCGGGGTCCACTTCAGATTGGCGCCGGCACTCAGGGTCGACGACAACGCCCACTCGACATGGGGACATACCGCCGCTGGCGAGGCGTGGAGATACACCACACCCGTCGTAACGTCGGTGAACTGATTCGACGTACGCATCACTTACTCCTTCGGTTCCACTAGGGACGTCTTCCCCGACGACCTGGTGTTTCCGAAGATGCAGTTGTGTCGTACGGGTCTATTGTGCCCCCTGGTACCCCTGTTGCGCTAGTCCGAGATGAACTCTCTCAGGACTTCGTCCGATAGTGCAGGCCACAGCGGTTTCGCCCACTCATCGAAGTCCCGGTCCGTCAGGACCACTAAAGCCAGGTCGGCGACCGGATCAACCCAGACGAACGTCCCGGTCTGCCCGAAATGCCCGTAGGTACCGGACGAATTGGTACTGCCGGTCCAGTGCGGAGTCTTACCGCCGCGAATCTCGAAACCCAGGCCCCAGTCATTGGGTCGCTGAACCCCGAAGCCCGGTAGGACCCCACTCAGACCAGGGAACTGCACACCGGTGGCCTCGGCGTGCATCTGGGCGGACACCGTGCGGGGCCGTAGGAGGTCACCGGCAAAGGCCACCAGGTCCGCCACCGTGGAGACTCCGCCGAAACCTGCCGCAGCCGCGCCACCGTCAAGCCGCGTCGCGGTCATACCGAGTGGATCGAAGACCGCCTCGGTCAGGTAGCGGTCGAACTCGATGCCGGAGTGCTGCTCCACTGTTTCGGCCAGCACCGCGAATCCGTAGTTGGAGTAGACCCGCCGGGTGCCGGGCCAGGCAAGTTCCTCGGCCGTGTTCATCGCCAGCCCGGAGGCGTGCGCCAAGAGATGGCGAATCGTGGCGCCTGGCGGGCCGGCTGGAGTGTCCAGGTCGACCACGCCTTCCTCGACAGCCACCTGAGCCGCCCGCGCGGCCAATGGTTTGGTCACCGACGCCAGCGGGTAGGCCCGAGTCAGGTCACCGCGGCTGGCGAGCATTCCGGTTGGACCCACCACGGCGGCCGAGGCGGCCGACACCGGCCAGTCGGCGATCAGGTCAAGGGAGTCAAACATCGCCGCCACCGTATCCCCCTGTCCCGGCGATAGCGGCCCGACTATCGTTTGACCCATGAGTCAAACAGTGCGCGGTGTGATCTCGCGGAGTAAAGGCCAACCTGTCGAACTCGTCGATATTGTGATTCCCGATCCCGGTCCGGGCGAGGTGGTTGTCGCGGTGCACGCGTGTGGCGTCTGCCACACCGACCTGACCTACCGCGAGGGCGGGATCAACGACTCCTATCCGTTCCTGCTCGGCCATGAGGCCGCCGGTGTCGTGGAATCGATCGGTGCGGGCGTCACTCAGGTCGCCCCGGGGGACTTCGTGATCCTCAACTGGCGCGCGGTGTGCGGAGAGTGCCGGGCCTGTAAGCGCGGCCGACCGTGGTACTGCTTCGACACGTTCAATGCCACCCAGAAGATGACGCTCACCGACGGCACCGAACTGACGCCGGCATTGGGCATCGGCGCGTTCGCCGACAAAACCCTTGTGCACCAGGGCCAGTGCACAAAGGTCGATGACGAGGCCGATGCGGCCGTCGCCGGACTTCTAGGCTGTGGCGTGATGGCTGGAATCGGCGCGGCGATCAACACCGGTGCGGTGAGCCGCGACGACACGGTGGCGGTGATCGGCTGCGGCGGGGTGGGAGACGCGGCCATCGCCGGTGCGAAACTGGTCGGGGCGCGGACGATTATCGCCGTCGATACCGATGACACCAAACTCGAGTGGGCCCGTGAGTTCGGTGCCACCCACACCATCAACGCCCGTGCCGGTGATGTCGTGGAGGCCATCCAAGAGCTGACCGACGGCAACGGCGCGGATGTGGTGATCGACGCCGTCGGCAGACCGGAAACCTGGACGCAGGCTTTCTACGCCCGCGATCTGGCTGGAACCGTTGTGCTGGTTGGCGTTCCGACACCCGATATGCGCTTAGAGATGCCGTTGGTGGACTTCTTCGCCCGCGGCGGGTCGCTGAAGTCCTCCTGGTACGGCGACTGCCTTCCCGAGCGCGACTTCCCCACCCTGATCAACCTGTACCGCCAGGGACGCCTGCCGTTGGAGAAGTTCGTCTCCGAACGAATCGGGCTGGAAGGCATCGAGGACGCATTCCACAAGATGCACGCCGGTGAGGTACTGCGCTCGGTGGTCGTGCTGTGAGTGCGAATCAGAGCGGAATTGAGCGGATTGTCACCCACGGCACCTTCGCTCTCGACGGCGGCAGTTGGGATGTCGACAACAACGTCTGGATCATCGGCGACAGCTCAGAGGTCATCGTGATCGACGCGGCACATGATGCGAAGGCCATCGAGGACGCGGTGGCCGGTCGCCACGTCGTCGCGGTGGTGTGCACGCACGGCCACAACGATCACATCACCGTCGCGCCGCAACTCAGCGCCGATCTTGACGCACCGGTTTTTCTGAACCCGGCCGACACCATGCTGTGGGAGACGACCCACGGCGATAAGCCATTCCGTGCCCTTCAGGACGGTCAGGTACTCAAAGCCGACGGTATCGAGTTGCATGCCATCGCCACCCCGGGGCACTCCCCTGGATCGACCTGCCTTTACGCGCCGGCCCTGGGTGCGGTGTTTTCCGGTGACACTCTGTTCGCGGGTGGACCGGGTGCCACCGGACGGTCGTTCTCCGACTTCGGAACCATCCTCGGGTCCATCAAGGACAAGCTCGGCAAGTTGCCGGCCGACACCGTCGTCTACACCGGACACGGTGACACGACGACCATCGGCGGAGAGATCGTGAACTACGACGCTTGGGTGGCCAGAGGCCACTGAATCGACCGGTGGCCAGAGGCCACTGAATCGACCGGTGGCCAGAGGCAACTGGACCAAAAGCCGAGGCACTATGCGATCAATCCACCGACGGCATGTCGTTCTGGTCTGCGCTCTGGCCGCGCTGACCGAGTCACTTGTCAATGCCACGATTGCGCCGATGTTGCCGTCAATCGCCAGACAGTTCGGCTTGAGCCACACCCTGGGCGGTGTTCTGGTCGCGGTCTTCGCAGTTGGGTTCGCGGTCGGCACGTATCCCGCGTTGCAACTCAGCTCGAAAGTAGGCCCGCGCATGACGACGGTGATCGGCACCGCCTGCGTTGCGGCGGGGACACTGTGCTTTGCGGTAGGTGGTCCGGACGGCCTCCTGTTCGCCGGTCGCGGGCTGGTGGGCTTCGGCAGCGTCGCGATCTATACCGGCGGCATCGCCCTGGCCATGACCGGTGTCGGCGACGAGCACCGGGGTGCCACCATCGGCACAATTTATAGCGGTTCGTACGCAGGTGCCGCGATAGGACCGTTAATCGGCACCACCGCAACGGTATTCGGGCGTATCCCTGTCTTCGGTCTGCTGGTGTCAGGCCCGTTGGCTGTCACGGCACTGCTATTGCGCCTCCCGACCGTCGCAGGCACACCGGCGGTGAATCTTGCCGCCATACGCCGTCATCTACGCTCCGGACGGGTGCGCCTCGGCCTCTGGATCACGAGTCTGCCCGCCTTCGGTGGCGGAGTAATCGTGGTGTCCGGCGCGTTCCGCCTCGATGAAGCCGGTGCCTCGGCGTTGATGATCGGCATTGCCTTCTGCGGAATGGCGCTGATCACCGCGATCCTCGAACCAGTGCTCGGCCGGATGAGCGACAAGTGGGGACGCCGTCGGCCACTGTTGGTCCTGATGTTGCTTGCCGCCACGACGATGTCGATGCTGATACCGATCCACCAGCGAGTGATACTGGTTGTGCTGATCGCTGTCGCAGGTTCGTTGTTCTCGCTGGTGGATGGTCCCGGATTCGCGCTCGTCGGCGACGGCGTCGAGTCGCTCGGCGGCGACGATCGGGAAACCGCATTCCTGGTGAACTTATCCTGGGGACCTTTCGCCGCGTTCGGAGCGATCCTCGCGGGTGTCTGCCACGATGCGGTCGGCGCCGACCTGTCTTTCGCTGTTCTGGCCGCAGTCGCCGTGGTATCGGTCGGCGTTGTCTACCGCCAGATGCGCGCGCTCAAAGCTGGGTCGTAGCGCTACGGGGGTCGATGAGTATCTTGGCGTGCCGATCCGGGTCACCGAGGGCCTCGAACGCCGCCGCAACTCCGCCGAGTCCCACCTTGCCGGTGAGCAGTGGCGAGGCGTTGAGCTTTCCATCGGCCAGCATGTGCAGGGTGTCGTAGAACTCCAGGGGGGTGTACCCGAACACAAAACGCACGTCGATTTCCTTGCTCAACGCCATTGTCGGCCGGATCGTGTCAGCGCCCATGCACACCCCGACGACGATCACCCGAGAGCTCAGTGGTGCCGCGGCCAGCACACCGTCGATCATCCCCGGTATGCCAACGCATTCGAAGATCACCGGTCGCTTCGGCCCGGCCGCACCGGCTGCATCCGCCGCGCGGTAGAGATGCGACCAGCCGGGTAGCTTGCGCAGCTTGCCCATCGTGCCCAGCGCAAGTTCATAAAGGTCGGGGATGTTGGTCAAGACGCCCTTCGACGCCGCTTTCTCATACGGCGAATCGACCGCCGGGTCCACGACGATGTCGGCGCCGCAGCGAAGTGCCAGCGCGCGGCGGCCCTCGCTGAGGTCGCTGGCGACGACACTGCCCACCCCGCGGGCTTTGAGCTGGCAGATCACCGCCAATCCGACCGGTCCGCACCCGATGACGATTGCGGTATCGCCTTTCTTGATGTCACTGCGACGCACCGCATGCAATGCCACGGCCATCGGCTCGGTCATGGCCGCCATATCGACGGACAACCCGTTGGGCACCGGGAAGGTCAGTGACGCCTCCACAAGAACCTGCTCGGCGTAGGCACCCGGCGCCAACGGGGACAGTCCGGTCAGTTGCACCGCGCCGTGCGAGCGAACCAGTGGGAAGGACACCACCGTCATCCCGGGTTTAAGCGCCTTCGGGACCTTCGTTCCACGTTCGGCGACCACTCCGACGAACTCGTGCCCCATCACCGTCGGGGTATCGCCCCGCATGAAATCGCGATAGCCGATCTCGGCCATGACATCAGTCAACTGGTCCGCATGATCTTTGGCGTGCAGATCTGAGCCGCAGATCCCACAGGCCCGCACATCCAGGACCAGCTGACCTTCGCTCGGACGCGGGTCCGGCAGGTCGACGACGGACAGGGTGCCGTGGGTACAACTGACGGCTTTCACGAACTCCGCTTCTTCCCCACGCAATGCCAATTCGGCGTCAACAGTTCCTCCTCCTCGGCCCGGATACGAACATACCGTCGTGCGCCACCGGCTACCGTCTGATCTTCAAGAGCCAACACGGGGAGGCAGATATGGCCGCTGATGAGAACACAAGAACGGCCGGAGGAGTGATCGCCCGCTTCGCGCTGCACAACTGGGCGGCTATCGCCCTGGTCGCACTGGCAGCGGTGTTCATCGGCCAGAACCGGGACCGGCAGATGATTCATCTGCTCTGGATCACCGTGGAGTCACCGATGTGGTTACTGCTGAGCGCCATGCTGGTGGTCGGGGTCGCGGTGGGCCTGCTGCTGCACCGCCGCCGACGAAACTGATCACCGTCAGCGGATGGTGCCGCGACCCGGAATCAGGGGCAGATCCAGCGCGGTAACCCAGCCCGGCGGCAGGTCGTTGACCGCCGGCACGGCGTTCAACGCGCGCAGACCGGTGGCCAGGCAGCCGGCGGTGGCTGCGTCACGTCCGGAGCCGTCGGTGAAGCGGAATGCGGTCTCCTGGAAGATGCTGGGTGTTCCCTCGATGTCGACGCGGTAGACGTCGTCCTTGTCGCCCGACGGCCAATCCGGAGCGGCATCGCGGCCAATCCGATTGACATGTTCGAGTTGAATGCGCGTTTCGCCGCGATACACGCCATTGATGGTGAACCGCACCGCCGCAACATTGCCTGCCGGGATCACGCCCTTGACGGTCGTGCGTTCGGCCGGGGTGACCCACTTGTCCCATGTGGTGGTGATCTCGTCGAGTTCGATACCGGCGGCGTGGGCGATCATCGGCACGGTCGCACCCCATGCGAACACCAGAATGTCGCTGTTCTGCAGAAGCGGGGTGAACTCCGGCTCGCGGCCGATTCCCATCTCGAACTCGTAGTCGCCCTCGTAGTTGGTGTAGTCCAGCAATTCCGAGGCGCGCACCCGGCGCACCTGTGAACACAAGCCCATCAACGTCATCGGGAACAGGTCGTTGGCGAACCCCGGGTCGATGCCGGTGGTGAAGCATGACGCGCCGCCCGCCTCACAGGCTTGTGTGATGGGGTCGATCCAGTTCGGCGGGTTCAGGTGCATCTTTGGCCACACCCACGGCGTCATCGCGGTGGAGCAGACGTCGATCCCGGCCCGCAGGAACCGCCCGATCACGTCGATGTTGGCATCGGCTTTGGCAGCTGTCGGCCCGTAGTGCACGAGCGCGTCGGGCTTGAGTGCGATCAGCGCATCGATCTCATCAGTGGCGATGACGCCGACAGCCGGCAGCCCGCAGATCTCACCGGCGTCGAGACCAACCTTGGCCGGGTTGCTGACGCCCACCCCAACCAGCTCAAACTCAGGATGGCTGAGCACCTCGGGGATGATCATCTTACCGACGAATCCAGTTCCCCACACCACAACACGTTTAGCCATATTATTGAGTCTCCTTGGTGCGCAACGCATATCGACGTTCAGCGTATGCAAGATCGTCGCGCCACAGTCGGGTGGCGCCGAGCTTCATCAGTGGACGCAGTAATGGGGCACCCAGCAGCGACAGCTGGAATCCAGTGCGACCGGAGGCCGCAATCACCGCCTCGGTGATTGCCGTGCGAGGACGTCCGTCCGGTCCCGGACCCAAGGGGGTGGCGTGGGTCTCCACAACACTGCCGACACCCTCGCCTTCAACGATGTGCATCACGACGGTTCGCGGTTCGGGCACGCTGAAGGCGGTGATCACCGGTACACCGATGCGTCCGAGGTGGAAGGTCACGGCCACCGTGAAGACGTCGGAGTCCTCGTCGGCATCAATTGGCGGCGCGCTGAGCACCTCTAGTTGGGCAAATGAGTAGGGGTGGAACCATCCGCCGTGCCACGGGTCGAGCCGGTTGGCGATGATGTCGCCGGGCTCGCATGCTCCCTCCAGCCGGGTGACCGCGGCGAGTTGAGGGCCGCCGGGTCGCATCGGCAACACAGGGGTGTCCAGTGGCGCTTCGCCGCCGACCTCATCCAGCCGTACCCACACCAGGATGTCGTCGTCGTAGGCCGGAAGCGGCTTCCAGCCGAATTCACGGCCACCATCGAGTCGCAGCCCGTGCCACGGGCAGACCAGCGCACCGCAATCCACTTTTCCGGTCGCCAGATCCGCTCCGAGGTGCGGACAGGCCGCCGGGCCGACATGCAGGCCACCACGCTCGTCACGCCAGGCGACGATCTCCTTACCCGCGACCTGAGTGCCGAGTGGGCGGTCGGCGCGGACGTCGGTGCTGGCGCCGAACACATACCAGTTACCGCTGGGACGCCGGTGCGCGCGCTGCAGCGCGGCATCGATGATCGCGGGCTCCGCCTGCTGAAAGGTCGGTGTCTGCTCGGCCCAGCCGATTTTCGGAAGAACCTTCATCGGCGAGTCCTTCGGGATGCGGTCTGCTACCCGAGACCACAGACTCATCTCAGCGCATGCCTCTCTCTGCAAGCCGGCGCAGTACGGGCGAGCGCCCCTTCACCGGAACTGTGTACAACGTGTGCCCATTGATTCCCCACCCTGACAGCAGCCGATTGGCCGCAGTCCAACCGGTGGTGGCGGCACGTTCCATCAAGGCTACCGGCAGGTCGATCCGGATTCCGTCACCGGCAAGCATCAGGCCCGGCACCGGAGTGTCGACCGTCGGACGGCGGGCATGCGAACCCGGCGAGAACAGTGGACAGTCCTGCTTGAAAAGAATGCGTTCGGTCACGATGGTGGCCCGGGCGGTCTCCGGGTAGATCGCGTGCAGTCGGGCCAGCATCTTCTCCCGCAAACCCTCGAATGGTGGCGGATCCATAACCGAGTAGGAGTGCACCTCGACCACCGAGCCACCATGGGTGCGGGCCCAGTCGGCGGCCTGACGCTCGTAGTTGCTGACCACGCTGATGTTGTCGACCGGCTCCAGCCCGCCGGTACCAAGGAAGTCGGGTCGTCCCGCATCCACCGGTCGATCCAACCACAATCGCTGCACCACGAACGGCGGGGCGACTTCCATGGCCGCGACCTGCTTCCGCCAGTCATCATCGCCCAATCCCATTGATGCGCCAACGATCTGCTGCAGGCCGCCTACGTCGGTGGCCAGCACAACACCGTCGGCATCGATCAGGCTCCCGCCGTCGGTCTGCACCTGAAGCTTCTTGCTCCCGCCTGGTGTGACCGATGAGGCCGAGACTCCGGTGTGGATTTTCACGCCTTGAGTCGCCAGATACTCCCCGAGTGGATTCCACAGCGCGGTGTCAAAGTTCGAATCGGCGACGTCGAATACCAGCCCCTCGCTGGATCCCAGGAAGTACATGTGGAACATCGCCGCCAGTTCTGCCGCCGACAGACGCTCCGGCTTGGCGAAGAAGCTGCGAGCGAACACCTCGAACGCCAGATGGCGGGCAGCAAGCGGAAAGTTGATATCGGTCAGAAAGGTTTCCGCATCAAGGTGGTCGAGTCGGTCGTAAATGCCGGGAACGGACACCGCTGCAAGCGGTGCCGCCGCACCGGCGTTGATCCGCACCAGATCACTGAACCGGAATGTCGGGCTCCGCAGCGCGAACACCAATGCGTTCCACGGCGGAGACTTGGGCAGCCCACGAAAGGTATCGCGCCTACCCTCGCCGTCGATGAGTGGATAATCCTCGACCGCCCGGAGCCGCTCCAGTTGCGGGTCGCTACGTCGCAGCAGTGCGCGCAGGTTGTAGTACTGGCGGAAGAACGCGTGGAACCCACGGTTGTTGGTGGTCTCGGTACCGTCGTCAAGGTATTCGGTCCATCCTGCGACGCGCCCACCGAGGTTTGATTGGCGTTCCAGAACATCCACGGATACACCTCGCTCGGCCAGTCCGGCGGCAGCAGCCAGCCCGGCGATGCCCGCGCCGATGATGACGACATGCGGGACCGACGGCAGGGCACTGGCATGCGGGAGTCCACGCGGTGCCGCGTGAGCAACCCGGCGCGGATCCTTCATCGTGGAGCATCCCCTGGAGCATCCCCCAAGAAGGTGTGCACGATATTGCGTTGCCAGCCGGGCACTGTCTCACTGTGCACACCGATGAAACCTGTTGCCTCCAGACGCCGTTGGAATCCGGAGGCTCCGTCAAAGGTGTTCACGCTGCGCCACAGGTGGCGATAAAGGGTGCTGTCGCCGGTCTGCCGCCAGCCAAGCGGGATGATGATGCCCCAGCAGACCGCGTTCCAGATGGCCGTCGCTGCCGGGGAGTCACGCACCGAGTATTCGTGCACGGCCAGGGTGGCTCCCGGGCGCAGTAATTGAGCGAACCTGCGGAGCTGCGCATCCGGGTCGGCCAGGTTGCGTAGTAGATATGCCGCCAGGATTCCGTCGAACGGACCGTGAACTCCAGCCTCGGCAAGCGCCTCGATCGGGGTGTGGACGAATTGGACGGAATCCGGCCAGGATTTGGCGGCCGCCTGCTCGAGCATGCCCACCGAGGCGTCGACGGCCACTATCTCGGCGTGCGGGGCGGCCTCCAGCAGGGCAGCGGTGGAAGCGCCTGTTCCGCATCCGGCGTCAAGCAGTCGCAGACCGCGGCCGCCGTTGGGAATCCGCAGTCGGCGCGCCGAGATCCGCAGATGATCGTGGTAGCCGGGGTTCGCACCGACCAACCGGTCATAGGCGCCGGCGCCGATATCGAAGGCACCGGGGACTTCTGCTTTCGGCAGGCCCGTATTGCCGACACCCGCCATCAGCTGTCCTCCAAGTCCGGTCGTTGTCTAACCCACAGCAGCAGTACCCCGGTCACCAACGCCCAGCCGAAGAGGAAATCCTCCACCGGGATATCCCACGGGAAGCGCAGACCCGAGGTGTGCCGTTCGTTGTAGATGACGATTGGTGCGGACAGCTTCGTCAGCCAGCCGTCGACCGGAATCTGAAACGCGAACACGATCACCATTGATATCCAGTAGGCGGGCTTGCGGAAAAGCCCGGTGCGCAATACCGCTAATTCCAACACACACACCACCAGGACTGAAATGATCGCGGGAACCGTGTAGCCCAGCCCGATCACTGTGGGCTCCGATCGACAGTCTTGTCACGTAATCCGCGAAGTATGCCCAGGACTGCGTTGACAGCCGAGTAGGTCAGCAGCCCGCACAGCGGGATCACGACGAAGAACAGCAGTTCCTCCAGCGGCATGAACGGCACGGTGATACCGCTCACATATTTCGGGTTGTAATGCCACACATGTAGGGCGATCGCGATCGCATCCCAGACGAAGAAGGCCACGAGGACGGGTGCCAGCGAACGCAACAGACGCATCGGTTGGCGGTAGACCCCGTCACCGAAAAACTCCAGGGGCAAGGTGATCAGCACACAGCCGCCCAGAAGGAGCAGGTATTGCCAACGGTCCATCAGGAAGCGCCCTGGGACAGTCCACCTCTCGAGGTGGCTGCGGCCCGCCGAGCCCGCCTGGCTCGCAGCAATCCTCCGCTGAACACCTGGATCCGGCGGCCCAGACCAACCGAGGCCCGTTCGCTGAAAACTGCGAAGTCGATGTCCTCGATGCGGTCAAGAATCTCCGAGTAGAGCGTGAACGCCGTCGTCACGCATGGCCGCGACTGCGGTGCCAGCAGAGCGATGCCCTTGTGCGCCTCACGGTAGATGCGACGGGTGATCTCGTGCTGTGCGGCCAATGCCTTGCGCACGCGGGGATCGGTGCGGCCATTGTCGTGACACCACATCAGCAACTCGCGGTCCACCCCGAAAGCCGCGAGTTCATCCGCGGGGAGATAGACCCGGTTGCGATCAAGATCCTCGTTGATGTCGCGCAGGAAGTTCGTCAGCTGGAAAGCCTGGCCGAGCGCCTCGGCGCAAGGCTCGGCGTCGCACAGCGGCCCAACGGTGCCAAGAATGGGCAGCATCTGCAGCCCGATCACCTCCGCCGAGCCCCGCATGTAGTGATTGATCGCCGGGCGGTCTGGATAGTCGGTGACGGTCAGATCCATCCGCATCGAGGTGAGGAAATCGTCGAACAGGTTTAGCGGTATGCGATAGGTGCGTGCGGTGTGAAGGACGGCGGGCAGCACCGGCTCACTGGCGTCATCGGCACCGTCGAAGAACTTCGACGCCAACTGCTCGAGGCGTGCCTCCCGCTGGGCGACCGTGGCATTGGAATTCAGATCGTCGAGGATGTCGTCGGCGTAGCGGGCGAAGCCGTACAGGGCATGCACGGCCGGCCGCTGCGATGGGGCTAGCAAGCGGGTGGCGAGAAAGTAGGTGCGCCCGTGCTCGGCGTTGAGCATGCGGCAGTAGCGGTAGGAATTGCGCAAGCGCTCGTCGGATATCCCGGCGGCATGCAGTTCGGTGTTGATCATGCCCCAACCTGCTTTGATGAACTGATGATCGTTCTGGTGGAATGATCCGCCATAGCTCCGGTGACCCGTTCGGCAGCCAGTCGCCCGGACAGCAGCGCTGTCGGTACACCCACTCCCGGAACTGTCGAAGATCCGGCTAGCACGACGTTGTCGATACCGCGCACCAGGTTGGCCGGACGGAACGGTCCGGTCTGGGAGAAGGTGTGCGCCAGTGCGAACGGCGAGCCGGCCAACATTCCCTGACGCGCCCAGTCGGCCGGGGTCACGACGTCGAGCACATCGACATCCTGGTCAAGTCCCGGCAACAGCCGCTCGGCGGCCTTAGCCAGTACCTGGCGGGCATAGGTGTCGCCCTGCGCAGCCCAATTCACCTTGCCCACTTCGAGATTCGGACACGGGGCCAACACGAAGAGGAGGTCACGCCCAGCCGGCGCCAGTGTCGGATCGACAGCCGTAGGCATGGTGACCAACAGCGACGGATCACTCATCAACACCCCTTGATCGATGATTTCATCGAAAGTCTTCGACCAGTTGGCGCCGAAGCTGATGTTGTGGTGTTGCAGCGCACCCTGGACCGAGGGCACGCCTGCGTGGATGACCACGCATGACGGAGAGGGCCGGAACTTGATCGGACGGCGGGGCGTCCGGCCAAGCAACTCGTAGGTAAGTGGCAATTCGGTGGTGAGAACCACAGCATCACAGGCGATCCGGTCACCGGAGTCGGTGCACACCGCCGTGACCCGCGAATCCGACCGTTCCAAGCCCGTCACCGTAGTGCGATAGCGGAACTGCACCCCGGCATCGGCCGCTGCGGCAGCCAGCCCCTCGGGCACGGCCCGGATGCCCCCGCGCGGGAAGTACACCCCGGCGATGGTGTCCATGTAGGCGATCACGGCATACGCAGCCAGCGCCTGCTGCGGCGGCACGCCGGCGTAGAGCGCCTGGAAGGTGAATATCCGCTGTAGGCGCTCATCGGTGATGAAACGGCTCACCATCTTCTCCCAGCCGCGGAAGCCGCCGATGGCGGCCAGCCGGGCAAGCTGCGGGGTCAGCAGCGACAGTGGTGAGGAGAAGTTGGACGCAATGAATCCGTCCATCTCCAGCTTGTAGAGCTCGGTCAGCCAGTCCCGCAGCCGCTGGTAACCGGCAGCCTGGGCCGGGCCGGCGAATTCCTCGATGGCCGCCGTCATCGCGGCGGCGTCGGAGTGGACATCAAGCACACTGCCATCGGCGAAGGAGGCACGGTAGGCGGGGTCGGACGGCATGAGTTCGACGTAGTCGCTCATGGACGCACCGACGGCGTTAAATGCGTCTTCGATGATGTCGGGCATGGTCAGCACGGTCGCGCCGGTATCGATCTTGTACCCCCGGATATCTGCCTGACCTACCCGCCCCCCCGGGAACCCGTACCGCTCCACAACGGTCACCGAGCGGCCCTGCCCGGCCAACTGAAGGGCCGCCGAGAGCCCCGACAGACCGGCGCCCACTACCACCACGTGATCGGTTTTACCGGGGACAGTTCGCATTATTGACTCCTCTTGCTCAGGTCACTCGCCGTGTGCACACCGAGGCCATATCAGCCAATGCCGACTGCACCCAGTTGTCGATTCGGACATCGCAGATGTACTCGATGGCCTCGGCGACGCGCTCGTTGATCAGCTCTTCGATCCAGTCCGGGGCGCCAGTGGCCACGATCAGGTTGCGCCAGTGGGCGATATCTGACTCGGTGAGTTCCCCGGCGTTCATCAGGTCGGTGAACTGCCGGCGAATGGTGGTGTCGGCCATCTGCCGGGCCGCGACGACCACGCTGGTGGCCTTGCGCTCGGCGAGGTCACCGCCGACCGGTTTGCCGGTGACCGCGGGCGAGCCGAATACCCCGAGAATGTCGTCGCGCAATTGGAATGCCTCGCCGACCGCGTTCCCGTAGCGGCCCAGGGCGTCGATGAATTCGTGGCCGCCTGCCATCGCGGCGCCGATTTCGAGGGGACGCCGCACCGTGTAGTTGCCGGACTTGCGGCGGGCGAGGTCGAGCACGGTATCCAGGTCGGGCAGAGCCCCTGCGTCATTGGCAACATCGGCGATTTGACCGACAGCCAATTCGACGCGCATCGCGTCGTAGTGCGGCCAGGCCCGCGACAGTGCGTCCTGTCCCACACCGCTCTCGCGCATCATCTGTTCGGCCCACACCAGGCACAGGTCCGACAGCAGAGTTGCCAGTGATGCGCCGAAGCGAGCCTGCGATCCGGACAATCCGTGGTCGCGGTGCCACCGGGCGAACTGCACGTGCGCGGCTGGCCGGCCGCGGCGCAGTGCGGAGTCGTCCATGACATCGTCCTGCAGAAGGGCGAAGGCCTGCAGCAACTCCAGTCCGGCACAGGCCCGAAGGGCCGCCCCGTCAGCCTCGGCTGCGCTCAGCCAGCCCAGGTACATGAAGGTCGAGCGCAGGCACTTACCGGCATCGGCGAACTGGACCAGGACCTCGGAAGCGATATCGACTCCGGTGCGGTCGAGTTGTGGCACGCACTCGGTGTCGACGAAATCAGCGATCTGAGCCAGCACCGTCTGGCGAACCCCGTTTCGCCAGATCTCGAACTCGGCGCTCGGCGGTGCACCTGCCGCGCCCGCCAAGGACCCGGTGATGGCGACTCTCGGTGACGAGGCGTCATTCCCGCGCAATTCCGGCTCCTAATCGTCGGTCCCAGGGCAGCCTCCCCC
>JBAXIA010000021.1:0-29433 GCA_037138615.1 Mycobacteriaceae bacterium
TCGGTCGCGGCCCGGAAAGCGGTCGAGATCGACGCAAAGGCGATGGCCTGCAACACAATCAGCGGCACCAGGTACTGCGCGTAGCTGCTCATCTTCAGGTCAGGGCCGTCCATCAGCCGATTCAACGGGATGTAAAGGCTCGCCGTCGCAGCCACCGACACGACCACACCCACCGCCACCTCGCCGTTGCGCAGGGAAGGCGTAATCAGCCGGGAAGTCAGCACCCACCACTGCTGCAGGCTCGACGGGACCGGTCGCGCCGTCGTCAATGCCGTCACGACAGGACCTCACTGGATGTACGTTCTCCGTCTCGGTCACCGACCGGAGATCCGGTCAGCGACAGGAACACGTCGTCAAGCGAGGGTCGGCGCAACGCGATATCGGCCAGCTCGATGTTCGCCGCGCTCAACCGCGCCAGCGCGGCACTCAACGTGCGCGGCCCCTCGGGGGCGGGCAGACTCACGCGGTCCGACTCCGGGGTCAAAGCGGCCCGACTGAACTCCGGGAGCAGCGGTCCCAACGCATCGGCCACGGCGTGGACGTCAGCGGGATCGCGCGGCACGATCTCGCAGAAGGTGCCGCCGGTGCGTTCCTTGAGTTCGTCGGCGGTTCCCTGGGCGACGATGGCGCCGTGGTCGATCACGATGATCCGGTCGCTGAGCGCGTCGGCCTCCTCAAGGTACTGGGTGGTCAACAGCGTGGCGATCCCGGCGGCCTTGAAGGTGGTGACCAACTCCCAGATCGCCTGCCGGCTGCGGGGATCCAGCCCGGTGGTCGGCTCATCCAGGAACACCACCTCGGGGCGAACCACCAACCCGCAGGCAATGTCCACACGACGGCGCATACCACCCGAGTAGGTGCCGACCCGCCGTCCGGCGGCATGTTCGAGATCGAACTCCCGCAGCAGATCGCGGGCGCGGGCGCAGGCGTCGGGCTTGCCGAGTCCCTGTAATCGGCCGAACATCACCAGGTTCTCGTACCCGGTCAGCATCTCGTCGAGTGCCACATGCTGACCGGTCAGCATGATCGAGCGACGCACCATCGCCGGGTCGGTGACGACGTCATGGCCGGCCACGCGGGCGCGGCCCCGGTCCGGCTTGGTCAACGTCGACAGGATCTCCACGGTTGTCGTCTTACCGGCGCCGTTGGGGCCGAGCAGTGCGACGACTTCGCCGCGGCCAACATCGAAGGAGATGTCCCGCAACGCATCCACTGACCCGAACGATTTGCCGATGCCCTCGACATCAACGCCCTTGCCAGACTCTGCCATGGCTTTGACTACCTACTTGTCATCGTCGGAAACGGCGGCCGACAGATCAATCAGGGCGAGCGCCTCGTCCTCGTCGTCGCTGTCGTCGCTGTCCCCACCACCCGCAATCGCTTCGCCGATCAGCGTCATCAGGGCGGCCGGGAAGTGCTCCGCGAGGTCCGCGACGGATTCGGCAGGCACTGACCGGCTGTCGTACCACCAGTCCACGTGCAGCACGCCGCCGTGCCGATAGGCCCGCAGTTCCAGCGGGTGGCCAAGACCGGGCAGGGTCTGGCGAACCGTCAGTTCGGAATCGCTGTCGAACTGCACGGGCCCATCGCCCTGCTGCCACTCCGGGATCATGCCGAGGTAGGACAGGTAGATATCCGCATCGCCTGCGGCCGCGAGCACCGCGGCGGTCGGGGCGTGCAGATAACGCAGCAGCCCATATCCAATCCCCTGGTGGGGAACGGATTTCACGATCTGGCTGACCTCGGCGAGAAGCTGGGTTGAGCTGGCACTCGCCGCGTCCATCACCGGCAATGCGATCGGGTAGATCGGGGAGAACCCACCGACTGTCCGGCGGAAGTCCACCTCCGGACGTAGCACCGACCTTCCGGCGCCGGCAAGGTCAACCGCAGCGACACCGTCGCCGAGGGTGACCGCTAGCCGGCGCGCCAGCGCAGCCAGCAGTATCTCCTCGGTCGAGGCCTGCAGCAGCCGCCGGGCGTTGTCGATCTGCGACGTCTGATCGGGGGTCAGCGCCGTCGGCACTCTGATCAGATCGCCGGGCCCCGGCGAGCCGGCTTCCCCTGCCCCGGCCAACCGCAACGACGCCATCCTCGCCGTATTGATCCAATAGTTTCGCCGCTCCAGCACCGCGGGATGGGAGGCCAGCGCCGCATAGCGCTGCGACCACTCCCGCCAACTCGTGGTCGCTGGTTCCAGGGCGATGTCACTGCCGGCTAACTGCTGACCGAACGCCGTGAGCAGGTCGGTCACCAAGACCTCCCGCGAGGTGGGGTCGTCGACCATCGCATGCAGAGTCAGCACCAGGAACCGTGGCTCTGCCTGCGCGTCGACGACATAGGCGGCCGTCAGCGGCCCGCTGCTCAGATCCTGTGCTGCGATGATGTCCTCGACGATCCCCAGCAGCGCGTCCCGCTCCGCACCGGTACCCGGCCCCGCCGCGGCCGGCAGTGCCCGCTCGGTCAGATCGGCGAAATCGTCGGGTTCACTGATCTGCTGCTCCCAGATCCCAGCGTTGTCGGCCACCCGCATGCGCAGGGCGTCATGGTGATTGACCACCGCGGTCAGAACCGCCGTCACATCGGCCGCGCTCACCCGAGAATCCAGGCGCAGCACCAGAGGCACCCGCCAGCGACCAGGCTCGGCAAGTCCGTTGTCCAGGAAGCGCAGGATGTTCGGTGGGATCTGGGGATCCAGATCGCCGATGTCCTGACTGGCCAGTCCGCCGGCGGCCTGGCGCGCGACCAGGGCGTCGGCCAGTGCACTGAGGCTGGAGTTGTCGTAGAGGTCCTGGGGGGTGAGTTCGACACCTTCGTGCGACGCGGTCATTGCGACGCCGATCGCAACCAGCGAGTCACCGCCGATCTCGAAGAAATTGTCTCCCGGCGCAACCGATTCCACCCCAAGGCACTGCGACCAGATTCGCTGCAGGGTCGCCTGCATTTGTGCACGGGCGTCCACCGGTGCACCGCCCTGACCGTTGGTCGACGAAACCTCGGTTGCCGATGCGCCGCCCTGACCGCTCGCGCCGATCGCCCGCACGGCGGCGGTATCCGGTTCGATCCAATGCTGTTGGCGCGCAAAGGCATAGCCGGGCAACGTGACGCGCTGCGGATGCTCGCCGTACAACCTGGTCCAGTCCACCTCGACGCCGGCAGCCCACAGTTGCCCCAGCGCGAGCAGGAAGGCGTCCCGATCGTCGCGGGTCTGTACTGGATGGCGCATCAGGCGGACCGCGCGGTGGGTCTGGGTCCATCCGGGAAGACGCACGGCCGAACCGGTGAGACTTCCGCCGGGTCCGACCTCGACAAGCACCCGATCGGAATCGTCGAGCAATGCCGAAACATTCTCGGCGAACCGGACGGTGGACCGGATGTGCTGGGCCCAGCGATTCGGATCAGTGGCCTCCGCGTCCGTCATCCAGGTACCGGTCACATTGGAGAGCATCGGGATTCGAGGCGCGTGCAGGGTAAGACCGGAGAGGAATTCGGCAAAGGGTTCCAGGACCGTATCCATCGCCTGGGAGTGGAACCCGTGCGAGGTGCGGACCCGCCGGGCCACGATAGCTTCGGCGGCAAGGCGATTGGTGAAGTCGCGGATGGCCTCCACGGGACCGGCAACCACGCAACTTCCGAATTCGTTGATGGCGGCGAGGTCGACGTCGGCGGTCATATGGGCGGCGATATCGTCGGGACTTGCCGCCACGGCAACCATGGCGCCGGGAGGTGCCTCATGCATGAGGCGTGCCCGCATCGAGACGACCCTGATCGCAGTGTCCAGGTCGAAGACTCCCGCCAACGTGGCGGCCACCAGTTCGCCGATGCTGTGTCCGGCAAGCGCCGTCGGAGCTACGCCGAAGGACATGACCAACTGCGCCAGCGCGTATTCCACCGCGAACAGTGCCGGCTGGGCCAGGTTGGTGGGCTCCAGTCCGTCCCCGTCGAACACCTCGGATTTGAGGTCGATGCCCAATTCTTCGGCGAAGCCGACGGCGCAGCGGTCGAAGTTCTCCCGGAACACAGCTTCGGTGTCGTACAGGCCGCGTGCCATGCCGACATGCTGGGCGCCCTGACCGGGAAACAGGAACGCCACCTGCGCCGCACCGGGTGGTACGCCCGCCGGGCAGTGGCCGATCGAGACGTTCTCATGCTCGGCGGAGGCCAGCACGGCGCATGCATCGGCGCGGTCGGCCACCACGGCCGCCATCCTGACCTCGTGCTGCCGCCGGCTGGCCAGCGTGAACGCGATATCGGACAGTGACAGATTTTCGTCGCGGGCGAGTTCGGCGGCCAGTGCGGACCTGGCATCGTCGAGTGTCCCGGGGGTGCGGGCCGACAACAGCAGAACCTGCGGACCATCCGGGCCGGCGGCGACTGAGGCAGGCTCTGGCGCCTCCTCGAGGACGACGTGCGCATTGGTGCCGCCCACGCCGAAGGAGCTGACCCCGGCCCGGCGGGGAACGTCGGACTCCCATGGCGTGTAGACGTTCGCCACCACGAACGGCGTGTCCTCAAGGTGTAGTTCGGGATTGGGAGCGGTGTAGTGCACGGTCGGCGGAATGGCCTTGTTCTTCAGGCACAGGATGGCTTTGACAAGGCCGGTGACTCCGGATGCCGCATCGAGGTGGCCGATGTTTGACTTCACCGAACCAAGAACACACGGGCTCGACCGTGTGACTGCGGAGAGCTCGAAAGCCTGTCGCAGCGCCTCGATTTCGATCGGGTCGCCCAGCGGGGTGCCGGTCCCGTGGGTCTCCACAAACCCGATTGTCGAGGAGTCGACGTCGGCGACAGCATGCGCTTCGGCGATGACTTCGGCCTGACCTGCGACGGCGGGCGCGGCATAGGTCATCTTCATCGAGCCGTCGTTATTGATCGCTGAGCCGCGGATGACTGCGTGGATCCGGTCACCGTCCTCAAGTGCGGCCTGCAACGGTTTGAGGATCAACGCGGCAACGCCGCTGCCGAAGATGGTGCCATCGGACCGAACGTCGAATGGTCGGCAGTGACCCGAGGGAGACATCATGGCACCCGGCTCGAAGGTGTACCCGGCGTGATGAGGAACCCGGATCGCCGAGGCACCGGTCAGCGCCAAATCACATTCGCCGGCCAGCAGGCTCTGGCATGCGAGGTGCACCGCGACCAGCGACGACGAACAGGCGGTCTGCACCGACAGACTCGGCCCGCGCAGGTTCAGTTCGTGTGACACCCGAGTTGCCAGATGATCCTTGTCGTTGAGCAGCACCAGGTTGAACATCTCGACGGTGATTCCCTCACCGACCAGCTTCCTGGTGTCGCGGTGCGACATCAGGTTGTCCATCAGGTAGCCGCTGGAGGTGCTGCTGGCGAAAACGCCGATCGTCCCGTCATAGGTGGCAGGGTCGTATCCGGAGTCCTCCAGGGCGTGCCAGGAGGTCTGCAGGAACAACCGCTGCTGCGGATCCATCATTCGCGCGGTATACGGGGTGATCCCGAAGTAGTCGGCGTCGAACTCGTCAATCCCGTTGAGCATGGCCGCACGGCGGACGTAAGCGGAATCGGCAATTGTCTTAGCACTGACCCCGGCGGCCGTGAGTACCTCCTCGGACAGTGTGGTGATCGATTCCTCACCGTGGCGCAGGTTGTCCCAGAACTGAGCCAGCGAGTCCGCCCCGGGAAAGCGGCCAGCCATTCCGATGACCGCAATCGCGTTGGGCGGCAACTCATTCGACGCGGCTGCGTTGGCGTTATCCATGGTCACACCACACGTCCTTTCCGTCTACCCGCCTGGGCTCCCTGGCGGGCTCGGGCGCGCTGCTGGGCACGAGCCCCGAGGCCGGGTCGGCCGGCGGCCGGCGAATCATCCGCCAGCGGGTAACCCATCCGCTCGCACAGTGCGTCGGTGAGCGCGGAGATGGTCGGGTACTCATAGATGACCGTCGCGGGCAGCGTAATGCCGAGGCTCGCGCTGAGGCCACGCTGAAGCGTGACGCTCATCAGCGAATCCATACCCAGCTGGAAGAAACCGACCTCCGGATCCAAAGTGTCCGCCGACGATAGTCCCATCACGTCTGAGGCCAACGTTCCGATGTGCTCGGCGAGTAACTCTCGACGTCGCCCCGGCACAGACTCGCGCAAAGCTTTCGCGAACTCGCTCTCCGGCAGGTCCGCATTCGATACATCGATTTCGGCTAGTACGGCGTCAACCATGCGCAGCGCGCCGCGGGTGCGATATGCCGCGGCCAGCAACGGCCAATCAGCATCCACCACAGTGGAACGCACCGGCGCATCCGGACTGATCAGCATCGGCAGCGCGCGAATGGCCACCTCATCGGACATCGGCACGAGTCCTGAATCCGAGGTCACCTGGCTGGTGTCCGATTGCAGATCGGCCAGCGATTTCCACAGCCCCCAGTTCACGGTGGTGGCGGGGAGCCCGAGGTTTCGGCGCGCGTAGGCGAAGGTATCGAGGAAGGTGCTGGTCGCCGTGTAATGGGCGAGCCATCGCGATCCGAGCAGACCGGAGATCGACGAGAACAGCACGAAATGGCGGATATCCCTCTTTAGCGACAGCGCGTGCATTACACCGAGGGCATCCAACTTTGGACGGAACATAGTGGCGACGTCCTCGTCGGTCATGCTGGACAACGCCACAGGTCCGCCGGCGAAGGCCGCCAGGTAGATGCCCTCAAGGGCCGGCAGATCGGAACCGAACCGTTCAAAGAGCGTCGACATAGCAACTTCGTCTGTGGCATCAGCGGCGACCTCGATGAGGGTCGTCCCCGCCGACGAGAGTCGCTGGGCGAGTTCGTTGAGCCGCCCACCTGGGTTTCGCGACACGGCCACGATCGTTCCCGCACCCATGTCAGCTAGCTGTTGGATCAAGTGCGGACCGATATGGCCGGTGGCTCCGATGACCAGATGGCTGGTGTCGGGGCCGATCACCTCCGTCGATGCCGACCACGGAGCGACATGTTCCAAACGCGGCACATGGCGGGTGCCTGCCCGATACACCACTTGATCCTCACCGTCGCCGGCCTGAGCCTCGGCGAGGACACATCGAGCAGTTAACGCCGCAGGCATCGACTCATCGACATCGATCAAGCCCGCCCAGATTTCGGGGTGCTCCAGCGCAAGCGTGCGGCCCAGCCCCCAGAGGACAGCGTGGGTCGCATTGGCCCGGTCGCCTTCGGTAACAGGCTGGGCGTTGCGCGTGATGATGAACAGTTTCGGCGGCGAAGACATCGAAATGAGTTCCTCGACAAGGGCTCTGGCCTCGTTGAAAAGGTCGTAGGCCGATTCGGTGTCGAGCAGGGTACCGGTGGAGGGCGGCGCGAACACCACGTTGTCGACCTCGGTGAGCGCGGCGCGCAGCACAGCCCTCTCGCTGCAGTGCGCCAATCCCCGACCAAGCTCGGTGCCTAGGTCCGCATCGCCGATGATGAGCCAGGGCCCGGCGATCGCGGCATGGGCTGCCGGTATCGCGCGGACCTGCCACGTCGACTCGTACAGCCAGTCTGCCGGGACGGGGCTGTCCTCCGGTCGCAGCAGACGTTTGCCGTTCCGGCTGGATCCACTGAATCCGGCACTGGACAACGCCGGTGCCATGTCGATCCAGTGTCGAGTGTGACGCCACGGAGTAGTCGGGATGACGGGGTGCGGCTCCGGCGGGTGTGCACCGAGCGGTGCGCGCGCTGTATGCGTCGCATTGAGGTTGGTGTGAAATGCGAGGGTGTCGTGGGCGTCACGCTGCAGTGTGCCGAGACTGTGGTGATGCGCATTGCCGACGTCCGGGTCATCGAGCGTGTCCGAAGTCGCCCTGGTGAGAACGGGGTGCGGGCTGATCTCGATGAAGGTGCAGTGGTTCGCACCGGCGGCCGCGATCGCCTGGCTGAACCGGACCGGGTTGCGGACGTTGGCCACCCAGTGGTCGGCGGTGAACAACGCCGCAGGATCAGCCTGATCGACGGTGCTGAAGACCGGGATCCGCGGGACCTGCGGCGCCATAGAAGCCAACGCGGTTCGTAGCTCGTCGAGGATCGGGTCCATCATCGCGGTATGGGACGCCACCTCCATATTCACCCTCCGGGCGAACACGTTCTGCTCCCGGGCTGCGGCAATGACGGCCTCGACCGACTCGGTCGGACCCGCAACGACGGTCTGGCGCGGGGACGAATAGACCGTCACCGTCACTCCAGGGTGATCAGCGATCAGTGCCTCGGTGGCCGCAGAATCAAGCTCGAGCAGCGCTACCGCGCCCTTTTCGGTGAGTTGAGACATCAACCGCGATCGGCTGGCGATGACCCGTAATCCCTCAGCCGGGCTCAGTGCGCCGGCAACCACTGCAGCGGAGACCTCGCCCATCGAATGGCCGACGACCGCATCAGGTTCAACACCGTAGGAGCGCCACAGCGCCGTCAGCGCCAACTGAATACCGACCAACACCGACTGGACCCGTACCGAGCCTTCCACCGGCTCTCCGTTGGCCAAAACATCCCGGAGCGAAAAACCCAGCTGCGCAACGAAGTCAGGCTCCAACTCCGCGACGGCTGCCGCGAATACCGGTTCGTCAGCCAGTAACTGTCGTCCCATTCCCGCCCACTGGGAACCCTGGCCGGAATATACGAAAACCGTGCCCGAACCGCACTCTCCGGCATGCGGGCCCACGACACCGGTTGCGGGTTGCCCTGCCGCCAGCGCACGGAGGCCAGCCACTGCCTCATCACGTTCGGTTGCGCACACCGTGCCGAAAATCGGGTGATGAGTCCGATGGTGATTAAGTGTGTGCGCAATATCGGCCAGTGGCACCTGCGCGCCCGCAGCGGTCATCCAGTCAGCCAGGGTGTTGGCCATCTCAGCCATACGCTCTGTGCTCTTTCCGCTGACTACCAAAGTGCTTACCGGCGAGATCGTCGCCCGCCCCGGCTCGCTCATCTCGGGTGCCTGCTCAAGCACGATGTGGGCGTTCGTGCCACCGAAGCCGAACGATGACACACCCGCGAGACGCGGACGGCCGGTATCCGGCCAATCTGTCTCTTCGGCAACAACTTTCAAGCGCAGCTGGTCAAAGGGAATGTGGGAATTCGGAGTATCGAAGTGCAGATTCGGCGGGATCATGCCACGCTGTACCGCCAGGGTTGCCTTGATCAGGCCGACGATGCCCGCGGCTGCCTCTAGGTGGCCGAGATTTGTCTTGACCGCGCCGGCCAGCAGTGGCGCATCCGGCTGCCGGCCCCGCCCGTAGACCGCCCCGAGGGCACGGGCTTCGATCGGGTCGCCAAGTAGCGTGCCGGTGCCGTGCGCCTCGACATAGTCGACCTCTAACGGCTGTACGTCGGCATCGGCACATGCGGCGCGCAACACCGCAGCCTGGGCGGCGGGGTTCGGCGCCATCAGACCATTGGATCGACCGTCCTGATTAACCGCTGAGCCACGTATGACCGCGAGGACCTGGTCGCCGTCGCGAATCGCGTCGGAGAGCCGTTTGAGCACGGCGACCCCGCAGCCCTCGCCGCGGACAAATCCGTCAGCGGCCGCGTCGAAAGCATGACAGGCGCCGGTGGGCGACATCGCTTCGGCCGCATCAAAGCTGCGCGTCACGACCGGCGAAAGGATCAGGTTCACCCCGGCGGCAATCGCAAGTTCCGATTGACCTGTACGCAGGCTCTGGCAGGCCAGGTGCACCGCGACCAGTGACGACGAGCACGCGGTGTCCACGGTGAGCGAGGGGCCCCGCAGGTCGAGGAAGTAGGACAGCCGGTTGGCGATGATGCTTAGGGCACCACCCGTTCCGGTCCAGGCGTCGATCTTGCTCAAGTCACGCGAGGCGAGGTAGCCGTATTCACTCACACAAGAACCGACGAATACACCGGTTTGGGAACGCTGCAGCGTTTCGGCCGGTATGCCGGCATGCTCGAATGCCTCCACGGCGACCTCGAGCAACAGCCGTTGTTGCGGATCGATCCGGTCGGCTTCCCGCGGTGTGATGCTGAAGTATTCGGCGTCGAAGGCGTCGATGTCGTCGAGGAATGAACCCCACTGGGTCGTGTGCGCTAACGCCGCTCCCGTTTTCGGCGTACCGTCGTCGAACGCCTGCCAGCGGCCGTCGGGCACTGTGCCGACTGCCGAGCGACCAGCGGCCAGAAAATCCCACAGCGCGTCCGGGCCGTGAATATCTCCCGGCAGCCGGCAACCTAATCCGATGATCGCGATCGGCTCATTCGTTATGCCGGCGGTAACACCGGGCACGGCGCCGACAGCCTCCGAATCTCCGGTGAGAAGCGCACCGGCAAGGGCGTTAATCGTGGGGTTCTGCCAGAAGTCGACCGGGGAGACCGGCTGACCGAGGTGCTCGGACAGTTCACCGGACAGGACGACGGCATCACGTGATCCGACGCCCAGTTCGTTGAATGGAGCGTCGAGATCGATCTCCTCTGGACTGCATCCGAGATTCGTGATGAGGTAGTCGACCAGCCAGTGACGAAGTTCGGCGTGGGCGTCTCCCTCTTGGGTCATACCGCTATATCTAACCGGTTGAATTCGCCGCCGCGGTAAAGATCAGCACATGATGACCGACGGATCTTGCCGCTGGTAGTGATAGGGATCGATCCGGGCGACACCAGAACGAGGTCGCCAACGCGAAGGCTGTGCTCCTTCCAGATCGCGGTTTTCACCGCGCGGCTGACAGTGTTCAGCTGCGAGTCCTGTTCGTCGGCACCCGCCGGCTTGAGTTCAACGATCGCCACCAGGTTCTCGCTGGAGTCGTCCTCGACCGCGATCGCGGCCACTCGGCCCCCGGTGATCTCCCGGATGGTGGCTTCGATGTCATCGGGGTAGTGGTTTCGGCCGTCGACGATCAGCAGGTCCTTGAGTCGGCCCATGATGAAGAACTCACCATCGGAGAGTGCGCCGAGATCACCGGTACGCAGCCACGGCCCGGCAGGGGTTCCCGGGGACGGATTGTTGATCTGAGCGCGGAAGACACTGGCGGTGAGCTCAGGCTTCTGCCAGTAGCCCAGCGCGACGTTGTCGCCGCGAACCCAGATCTCGCCGATGGAGCCCTCGGGCATCTCGATCCCGGTCTCGGGGTCGACGATGCGGACCGGGTAGGCCCGCGGAGGGCCATAGGTGACGAGTTCAGTGCTGGCCTCCTGGCCGGCCGCACAGCGCAGCGCGACACCGGCGGCTAGTTTCGCAAGGTCGAAGTGCGCAGTGCGAACCGGATCAGCGACGTCGGGCGTGGCCACGTACAGCGTCGCCTCGGCCAGCCCATAGGAGGGCTGGACCACCCTGTCCTTGAGACCGAACTTGGCGAAGCGGGCGACGAAACGGTTGACCGTGGCGGAGTGCACACGCTCGGCA
This sequence comes from Mycobacteriaceae bacterium, assembly GCA_037138615.1. GTDB lineage: Bacteria > Actinomycetota > Actinomycetes > Mycobacteriales > Mycobacteriaceae > Mycobacterium. The sequence continues at coordinate 11,338 of JBAXIA010000021.1, forward strand.
CCGCTGAGGATCACGTGCACGCGGCTTAGGTCAAGGCCTTCCATATCGGCATCTGAGGTTCGACGCGCGGCGAGTTCGAAGGCGAAGTTGGGTGCACCTGAGAAGCAGTGAGGGTGTTTGGCCATCAGTTGGATCCAGCTTGCGGGCTTCAGCAGGAACGCCAGCGGGCTCATCAGCACAGCCTTGCGCCCGGTTACCAGAGGTGAGCAGACACCCATGATCAACCCGAGATCGTGGAAGAAGGGCAGCCAGGACACAACCGTGGTCTCCTCCGGCAGCGAGGTGGTGCCGAAGTAATCGAGCATGATCTGCTCGACATTTGACGTCACGTTGTGGTGCGAGACGATCACGCCGGCCGCCGTGCGGGTCGAGCCAGAGGTGTACTGCAGGTACGCCGGCCCCGAGCGAGAGTGGTCGGTCGTGTCCAGCACGCGAGTCTCATCGAAATCGAGCAGATCGACCTCGATCACAGCCGGCGCGGGACGGCCGCCCTGGCCTGAGGCGTACTTGTTGACGTCAGCGACAGCAGATGAAGTGGTCAACAACACGACGGGCTGGCTGTCTGCCAGCGCAGAGGCCACCCGCTGGTCGTGCACGCCGAATTGCGGCACTGACAGTGGGACGGCAACGAGACCGGCCTGCAGCGCTCCGAGGAAAGACACGATGTAGTCCAGGCCCTGTGGCGCCATAATCGCGACTCGATCGCCGGGGGCACCGTGTAGACGTAACTCTTCGGCCAGGACCAGTGTTTTGCGGTACAGCTGAGCCCAGGTGAGCACCTCCGCCTCGCCGGTGCCGGTCACCTCGGGGTCCATGAAGATGTATGCGGTTGCATCCGGCTCTTCGGTGGCACGGCGCAGTAGCAGAGCGGGTAGGGATAGATCGGTCTGCATCATGCTGATCAACCTCTTCGCTATCGGTGTACCGGTCCGGGTGGGGTACCCGTGGATCGCAGATCCGGAGACTGACGAAAACATCGAGGCCGGTCGCAAGCCAAAACTCAGCGCTCAAAGCACCCAACCCGAAGTGCTCGTCGCTCCCCCAATCTATCAGCTTAGTGTAATACTCGCCCGGCCGGGCGGCAAGATTACCTTCGTTGAGCGGCTTTGGAGCACACTAAAAATATTTGCTGCGAAGTGAATTACTGAGTGGTCGACCAGAGTCAAAACTGATCTGAGCTGTGCATTTATCCTTTACCTACCGGCTAGACAGCCTGGTTCCTGTCTATTCATAGATTTGCGTGGCAAACGATTCCCGGGCACCTCGTATGCTCTTAGCTAAATCTCAGCTGGGGCGTCGCCGGCTGCGCGCGCCTGCCTGTAGAACCCGCTCCTCCATCCACTGGGCCAGTTGCGGCAGGTTGTCGTTCATATAGAAGTGACCGCCGCTGAAGACCGTTAGGTCGAAAGTCGCGGTGGTCCGCTGCTGCCACGGCGACATCAGTTCCTCAGTGCCTAACTCGTCGTTGTCGGCCATCATCGCGTGGATCGGGCAGGAAACCTTCGCCTCCGGCGGGCTCTCGTAGCCAGTGACGGCCTTGAGTCCACGCAACGTTGGCAGCAGCGTCGCGGCGAACTTTTCGTTGTTGAGGAATTCGGGGTTGGCACCGGTGACCTCGCTGACCGTGCTCAACAGATGGGCATCCGAGCCCTGTAGATTGGCGATGCGGCGCAGAAGTCCGGGTGCGGCTGCGGCCGAGACGAACAGCGCGGCAATGGGATTGCCCGCCTGCTCGAAGCGCAGCGCGACCTCGAAGGCCAGCAGTGCTCCCATGCTGTGGCCGAAGAACGCCACCTCACCCGCGGGCGTCTCCTCGGGTTTGAGCATCACGCAGAGGCGATCGGCCATTTCCGGGATGCTGGTGTACTGCGAGAGATCCTTGCCGGCGCGTTTGCCGGGGTACTGCACCGCAACGCATTTCGTACCGCCAGTGAATGCCCTGGCGAACGGCAGGTAGAACTCTGCCGAACCGCCGGTGTGAGGAAAGATGTATAGCCTCGGCTCGACAGGGTTGGTCGAATCGGTGGTCATCAGATCGGGATCAGTCCATGCTTGCGCGCAACGCGCTGAATCTGCTTGTCCCGCAGGAGCCTCATGGCTTTACGTAGCGTCAGCCGGGTCTGGTGCGGCTCGATCACGGCGTCGATGAAGCCGCGCTCGGCGGCAATGTAGGGGATCGCCATATTGAGGTTGTAGCCCTCGATGAAGTCGGCGCGGATCTTCTGCACCTCGGGCGCCGCGGGATCGGGGAAACGCTTGACCAACAGCTGCGCGGCACCGTCGGCCCCGATGACAGCAATGCGCGCGGTCGGCCATGCGAAGTTGAGATCGGCGGTCAACTGTTTGGACCCCATCACCGCATACGCCCCACCGTAGGACTTGCGAACAGTGATCGTCACCTTCGGAACATCGGCCTCGACGACTGCGTAGAGGAACCGGCCGCCACGCTTGATGATCCCGTTCTTCTCCTGTTCGACACCGGGCATGAAACCGGGGGTGTCGACGACGAATACCAGGGGCACGTTGAACGCATCGCAGAACCGAACGAAACGGGCCGCCTTGTCGGAGGCTTCGTTATCGATCGCCCCGGACATCATCATCGGCTGGTTGGCCACCACACCGACCGGCCGTCCGTCGACCCTGGCGAACCCGGTGATCATCGCCTGACCGGCCTGGGCTGCGACGTCGAGGAAGTCGCCGTCATCGAAAATCCGTAGCAGTATGTCGTGCATGTCGTAGGCCGTGTTGTCGGCATCGGGCACGATGGTGTCGAGTTCGAGATCGGTCGGGGTGACCTCGGGCTCCAAGCCGGGGTTGATCACCGGTGCATCGTCGAAGGTGTTGGGCGGCAGGAACTCCAGGAAGTCCCGCACGTATTGGAACGCTTCGGTCTCCGAATCGACGACCTGGTGGATGTTGCCGTATCGGGCCTGATAGTCGGCGCCGCCGAGTTCGTCCAGGGTCACGTCCTCTCCGGTGACGTCCTTGATGACATCAGGTCCGGTGACAAACATGTAACCCTTATCGCGCACCGCGATAACCAGGTCGGTCTGGATCGGTGAATACACCGCACCGCCGGCGCACTTGCCGAGAATGATCGAAATCTGCGGCACCACACCGGAGAGCAGTTCGTGGCGGGCGCCCAGTTCGGCATACCAGGCCAGCGAGGTGACCGCGTCCTGGATGCGGGCTCCGCCGGAGTCGTTGATACCGACGATTGGGCAGCCGACCATGGCGACCCACTCCATCAAACGGGCAACCTTGCGGCCGAACATCTCGCCCACCGAGCCACCGAACACCGTCTGGTCGTGTGAGAAGACACCGATTGGCCGTCCATTGATGGTGCCGTGCCCGGTGACCACACCGTCGCCGTAAAGGGCGTTAGGGTCGCCCGGGGTGCGGGCCAGTGCGCCGATCTCCAAGAAGCTGCCTGGGTCGAGCAGTGCGTGAATCCGGTTCCGGGCACTCGGGATGCCACGCTTGTCGCGCTTCGCGGCCGCGACCGCACCGCCGGGTTCGGATGCCTGCTCGAGCTTCTCGCGTAACTCGGCCAGCAGTTCGGCGTTGGTCTTGTCGGTCACTGCGGCTACTTCTCCTGCCCCGGGATCTTCTGCTGCACTGCGATCGCCTCACCCTGGATACGGGTGATCGCCTCGCTGAGATGAGCCCCCACCTTGGCAATATAGGGCTCGTCGATAGCCTGGATGTGCTCACCGCCGATCGGCACAACCTCCAGATCGGATGCGAACCGACCCCATCCGCCGTCCGGCTGACGGATGCCGTAGCGCGGTTCGAACATGATTGCATCATCGTGATAGCGATCGGCCATGTACAGGGTCACGTGCCCGTCGAACGGCTCAATACTGGCGGTGTCCAGCGCACGGTTGTCCAGGTAAGAGGTCCGCTGATGTTCGATGATGCCGCCCGGTATGTTCACACCGCTGGCCTTGACGGCGTCGAGCACGAAACGGACCTGCCCCTCGTCATCGAGGTTCTCGAGGTGCTCGTAGGGGATCGCCGGGATCTCCACGTTGAACGTCCGCTGCGCGAACAGCGCGTAGCGGTCCCACCGGGCGCGGATCTCCTCTTTGGTCTGCGGAACTTCTTCTCCGGCCCGAACCGTGTCGATCAGCCCGACGAACGCCACCTCGACGCCGGCACGTTTGAGTCCGACCGCGCAGGCGTAGGCGAGCGCCCCGCCCAGCGACCAGCCGGCCAGGATGAACGGGCCCGTGCCGCCGATCTCCAGGAGCTTGGGCACGTACTGCTGAGCCCGTTCCTCGATGGAACCTTCGACCCGTTCGAGTCCGTACACGGGGTTGTCCGGCGGCAGTCGCTTGATCAGTGGTTCGTAAACCACCGTTGAACCACCGGCCGGGTGGAAAACGAATACCGGCACACAGTCGGTGCCTTCTTTCGGCGCCCGCAGAGTGCGCACAAACCCCTCAAGTTCACCGGCCTCGAGATACTCGCGGACGTCGGTGGCCAGTTCCTCGATCGTCGTGGCGGCCTTCACCTGCCCGGCAGTGATGGTGCCCTCGGCCCGCTCGGAGAGTCGCGCGGCGATCTTGGCTGCGGTCTCTTCATCGATTTTCGGCAGTTGGTTGAAAATGCCGCCCGGTGATTTCCCGGTGACGATGGCCCAGGTGGCGAACGTGATGCGCTCGGCAGCCTCCCGTGGCGGGACATCGGTGCCGAGAGCCTCGACGACCGCATGCTGGCTCAGGGCCTTCCCGGCGCTAGCAGCCGGCGATTGTTCAGGATGCTCAGGAGCGTTCGGGCCGGCCGGGTTAGTAGGCGGAGGAGGCACATCCGAGTGCAGTTCCGGATGTTTAGCGGCAAGTTTGGCGGCCAATTCCGGCGGCACCTCGCCAGCGGCGATCGCTGCCTGCTCGGCGGCGATCTCTTCCGGGGTGAGCGTCTTCTGGTGCTCGTGAAGTTCCGACACCGCCTCGCGATTCTCGATCGCGTACTCGATGAGCTTCTCGACGGCGTAGAGATTGGCGTCTCGGACCGCGGTCAGCTGGATCGGCGGCAGATCGAAGTCGTACTCGACGCGGTTCTTGATTCGCACCGCCATCAGTGAGTCCAACCCGAGTTCGATCAGCGGAACCTCCCATGGAAGGTCCTCGGGCTCGTACCCCATAGCGCTGCCGACGATCGTCGATAACCGGTCGTGCACCGTCTCTGGGGAATCCTTCGACCACTTGCCCAGGCTGGCGGCCACCCCTGCACCGGCGGCAAGGTTGTCGTGCAGGATATCGGCGTCGGCGCTCTCGTCGACCGATTCGGCCAACGCCGGTGGAGCGCTCACCGCGACACCGGTCGCCACCGCGGCAGGCAAGCCCGACACGGCGCCGGATCGGCTGACGATGGCGTCGTAGAGCAATGTGAACGACTCGTCGATACGGGCGTGTACCTGTACCGACGCTCCGCCGGGGTGACGGGTGAGCGTCGTCACCAATCGCGCTCCATCGCCTGCAACGGCGCGCTGCTCAGAAGCGGCCAGGGAGGCATCCGGAAGTACCTGTACCGCAGCGGCTTTCACTAGCGCGGCCAGATCCGTCGGGCCCTGCGGCGCGTACTCCCACACGTGCCGACCGTCTGGCATAGCCACATGTGTGCCGGGAAGGATCCCAGAACCGTCAGCTGAGAAGTGTGCATTCAGCCAATGCGGCTTGCGCTTGAACCGTGTCGGCGGGATGTCCGCATAGTCTTCCGGGCCCGACGCCGGCGTGAACAGTGTCGCGAAATCAAGGTCGTGCCCATAGGTGTAGAGCTGCGCCATCGCCGCCAACACCGATTCGACCTCATCGGACTTGCGGGCGAGGGTGGCGATCAGCTGAGCATCATGAAGTCCGGCGGCAGCCGTCGTCAGACCGACCTGCATGAGTGCCACCGGATTCGGCGCGAGTTCGAGGAATGTCGTGTACCCGCTGTCGACTGCGTTGCGGATGCCCTGGGTGAAGTGAACGCTGTGCCGCAGGCCCTTCTTCCAGTAATCGACATCGTGAATCGGCTCGCCACCCGGCCTGATATAGCCACCCTCATGCACCGTGGAGAAGTAGCCGATCACAGGCGGATACGGGGTGATGCCCTGCAACTCGGCCGCCAACTCTCCCAGCAGGGGATCCATCTGGGTGGTGTGGCTTGCGCCCTTCGTCTGGAACTTACGGGCGAACTTCCCTTCCGCCTCGGCACGGGAAATGATCGCGTCCACCTGCTCCGGCGGCCCACCGATCACGGTCTGAGTCGGCGCGGCATAGACGCACACTTCGAGATCGGGGAAGTCGGTGAACACCTCGGTGATCTCGTCGGCTGAGTATTCGACCAGTGCCATCAACCGGATGTACTCGCCGAAGAGCATCGCCTCGCCCTCACCCATCAGGTGCGACCGTGCGCAGATGGTGCGGGTGGCGTCAGCCAGTGACAGGCCGCCGGCGAAGTAGGCCGCAGCAGCCTCGCCCAGTGACTGGCCAACCACCGCGGAAGGTTTCGCGCCGTGGTGACGCAGCAACTCTCCCAGTGCGACCTGGATAGCGAAGATAGTGACCTGGGTGGTCTCGATGCCGTAGTCCTGTGCATCATCGAGAATCAGTTCGACGATCGAGTAGCCGAGCTCATCCTGAATCAGCGCGTCGACTGTGTTGATCCATTCAGCGAAGACTTCATCACGCAGGTAGAGGCTCTTACCCATTTTGCGGTGCTGGGCACCGAATCCGGCCAGCACCCACACCGGGCCGTTGGTGACAGGTCCGTCGGCGCTAAACACCAGTGGGCTGGCTTTCCCGTCGGCGATCGCACGCAGGCCCTTGACGGCCTCGTCGTGGTCATGGGCCATGACGACTGAACGGGAACGTCCGTGATTGCGCCGGGACAGCGAGCGGCCGATTGATTCCAGTGACGAATCCCGGCCGGCCGGGCTGTCGATCCAGTCCGCGAGTTCGGCGGCGGTGGCCCTTTTGCGTGAGGTCAGAAAACCTGAAACTGCCAACGGCACAACGGCAACGGGCAATTCCTCGGAGTCGAGTTCCTCTCGGGCGATCGCCAATAGTCGCAGCGCCTCATCGGTGAGACCGGGCAGTGCGGGCTCGGCGACGTCACCATGGTGATAATCATCATCGCCATCTCCATCGCTGTCTTCGGAGTCGATGAACTCGCCGTACTCGTCCATCCGGATGCCGCCGACGTACACGGCATTGGCCTCGGAGGCTGCTGGTTGCTCCGGTAGAGGTTGAGCTTCTGGTTCAGGTTCGATCAAATCCTCGGGCAGTACCTCGCGCAACACCAGATGTGCGTTGGCGCCGCCGAATCCGAAGCCGGATACACCGGCGATGGCGTGTCCGCTGTAGCGCGGCCAATCGGTGGCGGTCTCGACCACCCGAAGCCGGACCGCGTCGAAGTCGATATAGGGGTTGGGGCCGGTGTAGTTGATCGAGGCCGGAATCTTGTTGTGGTGCAACGCCAGTGCCACTTTGGCCAGGCTGGCAGCACCGGCTGCCGACTCAAGGTGCCCTACATTGGACTTGACCGCGCCGAGCAATGCGGGTTGATCGGCGTCGCGGCCGCGGCCCACAACACGTCCGAGCGCGTCGGCTTCGATCGGGTCGCCGAGGATGGTGCCGGTACCGTGTGCCTCGATGTAATCGACGGTGCGCGGGTTGATCCCGGCGTCGCGATAAGCCCGGCGCAGCACATCGGCCTGCGCATCAGGGTTGGGTGCCAACATGCCATTGGATCGACCGTCATGGTTGATCGCGCTGCCGGCGATGACAGCCAGGATCTCATCGCCGTCGCGGCGGGCATCGTCGAGTCGCTTGAGCACGAGCATGCCCGCCCCCTCCGAGCGGGCGTAGCCGTCGGCGTCGGCGGAGAACGATTTGATCCGTCCGTCAGGTGCCAGAACGCCGCCGACCTCGTCGAAGCCCAGCGTGACGGCCGGAGTCACCAGGGCGTTCACCCCGCCTGCAACCACCACGTCGGCCTCACCGGTCCGCAGCGCCTGAACACCCTGATGCACGGCGACCAGCGATGACGAACAGGCTGTGTCGACAGCCACGGACGGCCCGCGGAAATCGAAAAAGTAGGAGACGCGGTTGGCGATGATCGAACTTGCGGTGCCGGTGATCGCGTATGGATGCGCGGTGCGCGGGTCCATCATCGCCAGGTAGCTGTAATCGTTGGTGGAGCTGCCGACGAACACTCCGACGCTGCGGCCCCGCAAACTCGAAGCCGGAATATGGGCGCCTTCGAGGGCCTCCCAGGTCAGTTCGAGAGCCATCCGTTGTTGCGGATCAAGGTTATCCGCCTCCATCTTCGACAATGCGAAGAATTCGGCGTCAAAACCCTTCAGGTCAGGGAGGTATCCCCCGCGCGTGCGGGCTTTGGCGATGCGCTCGGCCAACCGGGGCTCGTCCATGAATTCCGCCCAGCGACCCTCGGGCAGGTCGGTGATGGCATCGCGGCCCTCAATCAACGCCTCCCACATCGCATCGGGAGTATTCATATCGCCGGGGAACCGGGTCGCCAACCCGACGATCGCGATATCGGCGACTTCGCGGGTACGGGACCAGTCCTCGTCGGGGTCTATCGCCTCGAGTTCCGGCTCACCCTCGACGATCACCGTCGCCAGCGACTCGATCGTCGGATGTCGGAAGGCCACCGTCGCGGTCAGGGTGACCCCGGTCAGATCCTCGATATCGCTCGCCATAGCCACGGCATCCCGCGACGACAGCCCCAGTTCAACCATTGGAGTGGACTCGTCAATCGAATCGGGTGACTGGCCGGTGGCTTCTGCCACCCAGTTACGCAGCCATCCGCGCATCTCGGGCACCGACATGTCGGCGCGGGCGGGACTCAGTTCTTTTCCAGGTGCGTCAGGGTTCTCGGGTACGACTGGGTTTCCGGATGCGATAGCGATCGGCTCGTCAGGCTCGAGGGAATCGGGCGCATCAGACGAGGTATGTGCGCCGGATGAGGGGCCTTCGATCGTCATTCAACCTCGTCGGGGAAGGCGTTGGCGATCTTCCCGCTGTGGAGGCTGCCGTCCAAGTAGGCCAATCGGCAGGCGCGACGACCGATCTTGCCGCTGGATGTGCGCGGGATCGCCCCGGCCGGCGTCATCAGCACATCACGCACGGTCACACCGTGCCGGACGGCGATCGCCGCGCGGATGGCATCGGCGATCGGCTCGATTTCCATCTTGTGGAAGCCGGCCGCCCGCTCGCCCACAATGACCAACTGTTCGGAGCTGTCATCGGGATCGCGCTTGAGACCCGAGTGGGCATTCTCGAACACCGCATCGGGCAGTTGGTTGGCCGGCACTGAGAATGCCGCGACGAAACCTGTGCGTACTGCCTTGCTGGACTCCTGGGCGGAGTACTCAAGGTCCTGCGGGTAGTGGTTGCGGCCGTCGATGATGACAAGGTCTTTAACACGGCCGGTGATGTAGAGGTCGCCCTCGTGATAGGCGCCAAGATCTCCGGTGCGCACCCATATGGCGGCGTCATCCGAACCTTGTGCGTGTGACGAACTTATCCGGGACTTGAGGATGTTCTGGAACGTCGCGATGGTCTCCTCAGGCTTGTTCCAGTATCCGGTACCCATGTTCGGGCCACTGATCCAGATCTCACCGATCTGCCCGTCGGGCAACTCACTCGCGGTCTCGTAGTCGACGATCACAGCCCATTCCGCAACGCCGATTTTGCCGGCCGATGCCTGCGCTACGGCGTTGGGCGAATCCTCGGGCACCTCAACGAAGCGATTCGCGTTGAGTTCGTCGCGGTCGACGGTAACAATCTTGGGCGATTCACCGGCCGGAGTAGTGGACACGAACAGTGTCGCCTCGGCAAGGCCGTAGGACGGTTTGATGGCGCGGGCAGGAAAGCCGAATGGCTCGAAGGCCTCGTTGAATCGACGCACGGTGGCCGCCGATATCGGCTCACTGCCATTGAGGATGGCCTTAATGTTCGACAGATCGAGCGGCGGCTCACCGTCGCGCGGCACGCCGCGTGCCGCTGCATGGTCGAACGCGAAGTTCGGGGCGACCGAGATGACGCCGCCCTCGTCTTCCGGCTTACGCGCCATTTCGCGAATCCAGCGGCCCGGCCTCCGTACGAATGCTGCCGGAGTCATGAAGGTGAAGAAGTGGCCGATCATCGGCGACAACAGAGCGGTGATGAGGCCCATGTCATGGAAGAACGGCAGCCAGCTCACGCCGCGGTCGCCTTCCTCGCCCTCGAGTGCCTCGATCACCTGCACCACGTTGGTGGCCAGATTCTGTTCGGTGATCTGAACACCGGTGGGAATGCGGGTGGATCCAGAGGTGTATTGCAGGTAGGCGATGGTCTGCAGATCGACGTCCATCTGCACCCAGCCGGCACCGACCTCATCGGGCACCGCATCGACGGCGATGACGCGGGGGCGCTCCGTGGCCGGCCGGGTACGGAAGAACTTGCGAACCCCTTCGGCGGCCTCGGTGGTCGTCAGGATCGCCGACGGCTGACAGTTGTCCAGTACGGCGTGTAACCGACCGACGTGACCGGGTTCGGACGGGTCGAACAGCGGGACCGCGATTCGGCCGGCGTACAGCGTTCCGAAGAACGCGATGAGGTACTCCAGGTTCTGCGGACACAGGATCGCCACCCGGTCGCCGGGTTGAGTCACCTGCTGCAGACGGGCGGCGACGGCGCGGTTGCGGATGCTGAAGTCCGCCCAGCGCAGGTCGTGCGCAACACCGTCGCGCTCGGTGGAGAAGTCCAGGAAACGGTAGGCGAGCCTGTCGCCACGAACCTTGGCCCACCGCTCGACATGCTTGACGAGGCTGGCGCCCTCGGGGAAGGTGATCCGTCCGTCCTTGATAAACGGGTTATGGAACGGCATACCACTCTCCTGTCAGAACACATTCCGTGTCGGGCCGCGGTAGGCGGCGGTCCCGCAGAGCGCCATCGGCGATCCCCATCGGACGGGCTTTCATCAGGTCTTATTTACTTCTTAATGTTAGTCCCACTGGTGTCTCGCAGCCAAATCGCATTGCTATCGGCGCGCCGGACTAACCATGCGGCGGCCGAGGAGCGTTCTCGATCAGGTCACGCGCCCAATTCAGTGTCCACGACGTCGACGTTTGACCGTCGAGGTTCCAGAACTCCGGCGTGTTGTACATCGCGTGTACCGGTTGTCCGGCACCACCGGCCAGCACCCCGAGTGTCTCCGGCAGGTTGGTGATGTTGAAGGCGGACTGTGGGGCGGCGCAAATCAGATCGCCAGCCCCGCAAATCTGGTTGGTCCGGTTGTTGAGGGCGCCGAAACCGCCCGGGCGCTGACCGCTCATCGTCAGACCCAGCGCCGACAGGGTCGGAACCTCGGCCAGGGTGATCTCGGCACCCTGACCCGGTGGGTTGGGGCCGACGTCGAGACCTTCACCCGGGTAGCGGCGACCGTCGGCGATCAGAGTGACGCCCAAAACGAGGTCCTCATCCACTGGACCGCGTCCGTTGCCGATATCGCTAGCCATATCCCCGGCGATCACCGCGCCCTGGGAGAAACCGACCAGCACGTAACTGGTCAGCGGGCAGCGGTCATTCATCGCGGTCATTGCCGCGACAGCTGCCCGGGTGCCCTCAGCGCGACTGTCGTTGTAGGAAGTCTGCTTGTCCGCCGACAACGGATTGTGGAACTGGGCGACGTACGGGACCGTGTAGACCTCGACCCGGTCGCGGCCGAACTGTTCAGCAATCGGTCCGGTTACGTTGCGCAGCAACGCGATTGGGAACTGTGTCGGGTTGAGCGGATCATCGGTCGGCGATGACTCCCAGGTCCCCGGGATTGCGATCATGTCCACATCGGGGCAGCTCGCGTCCTGGAATGCCGGGCGTGGCTTGTACCCGGGCTGGCTGGTGGGTGGCACGGCGGTAGGCGGGATGGCCGTCGTGGCCGGTTCGGGCCGACGCACCATGATCACGATGATCGCCACTACCAACGCCACCACGACGGCGACCGCTGCAGCGGCGATCAGGGCGAGAATCCGGTGGCGCCTGCGGCGGTCAGTCTTTCGGGACTTGCGGGCCATATCTCAGCAGAGTCGCTGGCCGGCTATGCGGATGTAGTCGTCGATGGCGGCGTCCGCCTGGATGACAGAGGCCGACTGAGGCGCTGAGGCATTGGATTTCGCGACATCACTGCGAACCATCGGAGCCACATAATCCCGGACTGCATCGTCGCCCTGCCCGGCGCCACGGGCCTGGCACACATAAGAGCCGATACTGAGGGCGCGTAACTCGCTGGAGGGGTGGACACCGGCCGCAGTGAGATCGGCGAGATACTCGCGTTGGGCCGGGGTCAGGTCGAGCTTGCCGGACTGCGGGCCCGCCTCGGTCGACAGACCCATATCAGCTCCGTCAGCGGTGCCGGTGGACTGCTGGGACGGCAACGCAACGGTACTCATCAGATCCGCACCCGACCCGCAGCCAGCGGGCAGCCATGCCACTCCGGCGATGACGCCCGCGGCCAAGAGCGAATGCGAGGGCACCCCGAGAGGCCACCTGCCCCGGGCTGAAAGTTTGCTGAGTGACGCGCTAAACCGGCGTTGCACGGCTCTAGAGTACCGGTTCAGCGAAAGTGCACGGACAAATGCGATGTTGCGGATGGTTAACAGTTCCCTACCCGATGGCCGCCGCGAGATCGCCCGCCAAAGCGCCGAGCTCGGCGGACCAGCTCCCCCAGTCGTGGTTGCCCGAGACGGGAAAGTCGAAGTGACCGTTGTGCCCGCGCAGGGCCCGGTAGTGCGCATAGAAGGTGCGGTTGCTGCCCTGGGCCTGATCGCAGAAACCGATCATCGCGGCCGGATCGGTGCAGACCACGGTTTGCGGGCTGTACACCCATAGCCGGGTGTTGTTGTCCACCAGCAGGTTGGCATGCACGTTGGGATCATGGAACTTCCACCGGCCCAGCTGGGGTGCGCCCCACATGGCGTCGACGTTCGCACCGCTGGCGTTGATGCCGGTCGAGATGGCGCCATTGAGCTGGGTGTTCGACGGGGTCAGGAAGCCCGACATCGAGCCGGCATAGCGGTAGCGATCAGGATGGAAGGCAGCCATGGTCACCGCACCCAGGCCGCCCTGCGATACACCGACGATGCCATGACCGAATGCCGCGAGGCCCTTGTTGGCCGCCAACCAGTCGGGCAGCTCATAGGCTAGGAAAGTCTCCCATTGCTTACTGCCGTCGAGTTCCCAGTTCGTATAGAGGCTGTATGCGCCGCCGGCCGGGGCAGCCACCGACAGCCCCGTGCCGCCCAGGGTGCCCATGGCGTTGCCCAAGGTCACCCAGTTGCTGACATCAGGGGCGGCATTGAACGCGTCGAGAAGCACCACGGCATGCGGGCCACCGGCATGGAAAGCGACCGGGATATCACGGCCCATGGCCGCCGACGGGACCATCAGGTATTCGACGCCGGCGGCAGTGGCAGCCGGGGCCATCGCACCCCATCCGCCCAGGGTCACGACCGCGACACACAGGATCCGGAACAGGTTCAGCAGACTGCTCATACCCACCTCACGTCGACTCATCCCGGTCGCTTATCCGACCGGACGCCGAATCGTAGTGAATCACACCCACCACCGGGCGGTTCCGGTATTGGTGCTGATGGTCGCCACCGGGTCAGCCGACCCCGGTGACCCCACCTCGCTCGTCGTCGTCCGCGGTCAGGGCCCGGTCGCCGGGAGCCCGGTGTACGGAGGAGTTTCCGGCGCCGGCTGGGGCAGCCCACAGCGCGCCAGCTCGTACTTGGGTACCCGGTCGATCCGGTAGCGGGTGAACTCCAGAGCGTGGTGCAGGTTACCGATGAATCGGGGCACGCTCATGGGCGCGCGGATCGACTCGAGTTTCTCGACTGTCTGCGGACAGCTGAGCGCGATACCTGCCTCCCGAATCCAACCCTCGTCGAGATACTCGGGGATATAGGGTCGTTCCTTGAGCCACGGCCCGTCGGCGACTGCCCAATCCGGGAACAGGTTCTTGTCATGGCCGATGCGGGCATCCTCCAGACGCGCCGTGTGCGCAGCCAGCGGGTTGACGAGGCCAATCTGGTCGATGACCCTGGTGTTAAGTCCGACGTTCATGCCCACCATGCCGAGGTTGGTGAAAAAGACTGTGTGTGGAGCTATTTCGCGACGCCAGCTATCCATCGGTATGCCCGGTGGTGGCGGCGGGGGCGGCAGGGCAGGCACCACATCCCACACGTCGTAGTTGCCGGACGGTAGGAGTAGTGCACCGTCCGGGGTGTTGTTGATGGCGACCAGAACCGAGCGCATGCGTGGGTAATCGAGATAGTCGGCGGCGGTCAACGGGTGCGCGTGACCGGTGGCTTGAGAATAGAACTCGCGCTCGTCGACGATCCCGGAGTACGTCACGCGGGTGGCGTCAGAGCCCATGCCCGGTGAGTTGGCGGCCCATAGGGCCCAACCTGCCAGCCCCAGCCACAACGCCGCGGTGGCTCTACCCAGCAGATGCCCCCTACCGGGTTTGAACATGGTCAACACGGTGCCGTCGGCGACCACAACCGGTATCACCGAAATCGGTGCCAGCAGGCAGAACACCGGCGCCAGCAACACCCGACCGTGCATGAAGTCACCGCCCTGCCGAATCCAGTACAGGGCTTGCAACACACCGCTGAGAAGCATGAAGACGACGACGACGACCGGACGCTGCACCCATACGGCCGACCGGGTCTGGTCGACCGGGGCCCGGGTTCGACGACCCTGCCCGGCCGGCAACAGCAGCCCGAGCGCGATCAGGAGCACCAGCGGAATCCACAGCGCGTAGGGCGCAGTGAAATTGTTCAGATAGATCAGTCCTTGGCCCCACTTGCTGCCGGAGGCGTCCTTGGCCAGCGCAGTTTGCGGCACCAACAGCCCGTAGTAGCCCATCCGGAAGATCTGGTAACCGACGGGCAGCAGTCCACCCGCTACCAGGATCAGCACCCTGCCTCGCCAGTCCCGGGTGGCGATCAGCATCATCGCCAGTGCTAGTCCGCCGATGAGTGCCAGCTCCGGCCGCACCAGAACACTGAACCCGGCCACGAATGCCAGTGCGGCACTGAACAATGGCCGACTCCCGCGGGCCTGCCCCCAGCACACCATCATCCACCAGAGCAGACCCAGCCAGGCGGTCACCAGACCGTTCTCGAGACCGGAGGTGGCGAAGTCACGCGCCGGCGGGATCGCGATATAAACGAGAGCGCCTGCCGGCAGGATCAGCGCACGCCGATCGGAAAGGCTCGGTGCATACAACCGGGCGGTGCCCACGATGACCATCGCCACGCCGGCCACGCTCAAACCCAGCGCCAGCGCCAGCGCGACATACTCCAGGCGCATCGGCCCGCCGATCACGCTGCCGAAGTACGTGAGGTAGGTCCATGCAGCCGAGGTGTTGGACTCGATCCGCTCGCCGGAGTTGAACACTGGACCGTTGCCCGCCAACAGGTTTCGAATGGTGCGCAGCACGATCAGTCCGTCATCTGCGATCCAGCGTCGCTGCCACGCGCCCCATGCCCACAACGCGGAGACGATCACCACAGTGGCCCACAGGCTGATCCTGGTGAATGCGGTGTAGGGGTACGCCGGCCAGGCGCGGAGCCCCGAACGGGTTTCAGGCGAGTCGGTGTGAAGTTCGCCGGGGCTGGCAGCCGGCGAACTAACCGAGGACGACGGCGGCAATGACGGTTCCGATCCAGGTCAGCGCGAGCAGTTGCAGCACACGGTCGCGCAGGGCGATCTCCTCCGGTTCGCCAGCGAGTCCACCGTCGATGTCCACCGCGTAACGCAGGATGGCGATCGTGAACGGGATCATCGAGACGACGAACCACGATCCGGTTTTGCCGTCGCGCTCGAATGCCCACAGTCCGTAGCAGAGCACCACGGCCGTGGCCGATAACGTCCAGACGAATGTCAGGTAGGTGCTGGTGTAACTCTCTAGCGACTTGCGGATCTTGGCGCCGGTGCGCTCGGACAGTTGCAATTCGGCATAGCGCTTGCCGGCCGCCATGAACAGTGACCCGAAGGCCATCACCATCAGGAACCACTGCGAAAGCGGGATACCAGCGGCAACACCACCGGCGATCGCACGGATGAGGAAGCCGGATGACACAATGCAGATATCAAGTACTGCTTGGTGTTTGAGCCCGAAGCAGTAGGCCAGTTGAACGGCGAGGTAGACGGCCATCACCAAGGCAAGGTGGGGGGTCAGCCACCACGAGATCGCTAGGCACGCGATGCCGAGCGCAGTCGCTATCGCGTATGCAAGCCCGACCGGCAGCACGCCGGCTGCGATCGGCCGGAACCGTTTGGTCGGATGGGCCCGGTCCGCCTCCACATCTCGTGCGTCGTTGACGAGGTAGATCGCCGAGGCCGCCATGCAGAACACGGCGAACGCAATCGCCACCTTGAATGCCACTTCGCGGTAGTCGTAACTGGCGTCGCCACCGAGAGCGGCCAGCGGTGCGGCCAATACCAGTAGGTTCTTCACCCACTGGCGAGGACGGATGGCTTTGATGATGGCAGCGAAGAGGTTGCTCGGCGGACCGGCGACCCGCGCCTCACTCATGGTCGCTCACGTGGCGTCTCCTTGTGCGGGCCGGCGAGATGGGTAACTGTCCGCGCGACGGTGGCGCCGACGATGACCCCGGCGAGCACGTCCGTCGGATAGTGCACGCCGAGCACCAACCGTGACACCCCCATCAACGGCACCAGAACCAGCGGCAGTGGAGACCGGGTGGCACGGCTCAGCAGCATAGCCGCGGCTGCAGTGGAGGTCGCGTGTGCCGATGGGAAGCTCAACGAGCTTGGCGTTGCCACCTTGACTGCGATACCGGGGTGATGCGGTCTCCTGCGTCGAACAACCATCTTGATCACAATCGACGCGGCGTGCGCGGCGACCGAACCCACCCCGACGAGCAGCCATTCACGACGGCGCCCCGGTGCCAGCAGGGCACCCGCCGCGGAGAGACCGACCCAGCCGGCCGCGTGCTCACCGAAATGTGACATCACCCGCGCCGCTGTTACGACAGGCGGTGCGGACAGCTTCGATTGCACGTCGATCAAGACCGCCACCTCGCCACTCGGCGGGCCAACTACGTCAGCCACCGACCGACGATTCATCGAACAGCACAGTCTCCCACTTCTGCTGGCTGGACAGCACCGGCAATGCCTCGCGATAGACCTTGCGCAGATGGTCGTACCTGCGAGCCAACTGGATGTGCTGGCGCAATGACGCCCGTAGAAGGGCGAACATCTTGGCGCGGTCGCGCTGCCGGTAGACCACTCCGCGACCGTCAGCTGTGGTCACTGTCACGCCATCCACCTTGCACAGCAAAAACCAGCGCGCATCCTGAGTGGGCACATTGAGTTGCGGCCGCTGATGGTGATCCGGGTTCGCTCTGCGGAGTTGGTGAATGACTCCGCGCGCAAGCCGTAGACCGATGGCGGGCAGTGCTACCGGAGGTTTGTGGACTTTGGTTCGCCCGCTGGGCGCGGGTAGTGCTGTGGCACCGGGAATAACGACCGCGTCCGGGTAGTTCTGGCGCATCGCGCGGACCTCCGGGAGCGCCGACTCCAGAATCGAGAAGATGTGCTCAGGGCCGGCGAGGAAATCGGCGATGGCCTTGTTCTGGATTGCCACCGTCGAGTATTCGAGGCACAGCAGGTGCTTAAGGGTTGCCTTCCACGAACTGAGCAGCAGGCCCCGCACCGGTGCATCCCAGTGCATGGCGGAGACCACCAGTCGGTTCCGCAGGTGAAAGTACGCCTGCCAATCGATTGCGTCGTCCTTGTCGCTCCATGCCATATGCCAGATGGCTGTGCCGGGCATGGTCACTGTGCCGTAGCCGTGCTCGCCGGCGCGCAACCCGTAGTCAGCGTCGTCCCACTTGATGAACAACGGCAACGGCTGACCCAGTTCTTCGGCGACCTGACGCGGGATCATGCACATCCACCAGCCGTTGTAGTCGACATCGATGCGCCGGTGCAGCAGTGCGCTGCGACCCTCCTCGTCATCGCCGGAGAGGGGGTACTTGGCGAAGTCGTGGTCGTAGGAGGTGTGCGG
>JBAXIA010000022.1:0-29130 GCA_037138615.1 Mycobacteriaceae bacterium
GCCGAGCTGGCCATGTACTCGGTGATGTGGAGTGAGCACTGCTCGTACAAGTCCTCCAAGGTTCACCTGCGCTACTTCGGCGAGACCACCACCGATGAGATGCGCGCCGGCATGCTCGCCGGTATCGGGGAGAACGCCGGAGTGGTCGATATCGGGGACGGCTGGGCGGTGACGTTCAAAGTCGAATCGCACAACCACCCCTCCTATGTCGAGCCGTACCAGGGCGCAGCCACCGGAGTCGGCGGCATCGTTCGCGACATCATGGCGATGGGGGCACGGCCGGTCGCGGTGATGGACCAGCTGCGCTTCGGCGCCGCCGACGCCCCCGACACCCGGCGCGTCCTTGACGGCGTGGTGCGGGGGATAGGCGGTTACGGCAACTCCCTCGGCCTGCCCAATATCGGCGGCGAGACGGTGTTCGACGCCTCCTATGCCGGTAATCCATTGGTCAATGCGATGTGTGTGGGCGTGCTGCGTAAGGAGGACCTGCACCTGGCCTTCGCTTCGGGAGCCGGGAACAAGATCATCCTGTTCGGTGCGCGTACCGGTTTGGACGGTATCGGCGGAGTGTCGGTGCTGGCATCGGATACCTTCTCCGGTGATGAGAGCGGCACCGGTCGCAAGAAATTGCCCAGCGTCCAGGTGGGCGATCCGTTCATGGAGAAGGTGCTGATCGAGTGCTGCCTTGAGCTGTATGCCGCCCACCTGGTGGTCGGTATCCAGGATCTCGGTGGAGCCGGATTATCCTGTGCCACATCAGAATTGGCATCCGCCGGTGATGGTGGAATGACCATCGAATTGGATCGGGTTCCGCTGCGTGCGGCGAACATGAATCCTGCCGAGGTGCTCTCTAGCGAGTCGCAGGAACGTATGTGCGCCGTGGTGGCACCGGAGAATGTCGAGAAGTTCATGGCGGTGTGCCGCAAGTGGGACGTGCTGGCGACGGTGATCGGCGAGGTCGCCGACGGTGACCGGCTGAAGATCACCTGGCACGGGGATGTCGTCGTCGACGTCCCGCCCCGCACGGTCGCCCACGAGGGCCCGGTGTACCAGCGGCCGATGGCGCGACCGGACGGCCAGGATGCACTGATCGCCGACACCAGTGCGAAACTTCCACGACCACAGACCGCCGACGAGTTACGCGCCACTCTGCTTGCGCTGCTGGGTAGTCCGCACCTGTGTAGCAGGGCGTTCATCACGCAGCAGTACGACCGCTACGTCCGGGGCAACACAGTGCTGGCCGAGCACGCCGACGGCGGGGTGTTGCGCATTGACGAGACCACCGGGCGCGGCATTGCGGTGTCGACCGACGCGTCCGGCCGCTACACCCAGCTTGATCCCTATGCCGGAGCGCAGCTGGCCCTGTCCGAGGCCTACCGCAACGTCGCTGTCACCGGCGCAACCCCGATCGCGGTCACGAACTGCCTCAACTTCGGCTCCCCGGAGGATCCCGGTGTCATGTGGCAGTTCGCCCAGGCCGTCCGCGGCCTGGCCGACGGCTGCGCCGCCCTCGGTATTCCGGTGACCGGTGGCAACGTCAGCTTTTACAACCAGACCGGGGCAACGGCCATCCTGCCGACTCCGGTCGTGGGTGTGCTCGGGGTGATCGACGATGTGCGCCGGAGGCTGCCGACCGCACTTGGCGCTGAACCGGGTGAAACGCTGCTATTGCTGGGCGACACCCGCGACGAGTTCGATGGCTCGATCTGGGCTCAAGTCACCGCAGACCATCTGGGCGGTGTTCCACCGAAGGTCGACCTTGCCCGGGAGAAATTGCTCGCCGAGGTGCTCGTCGCCGCCTCCCGTGATGGTTTGGTCTCGGCCGCACACGACCTGAGTGAAGGCGGTCTCATCCAGGCCGTCGTCGAGGCTGCGATGGCCGGCGAAACCGGATGTCGGCTGGTGCTACCTGAAGACGTTGACCCCTTTGTCTTTCTATTCTCCGAGTCCGCCGGTCGTGTTCTGGTGGCAGTGCCGCGTACCGAGGAAAGCCGGTTCCGAGCGATGTGTGAAGCCCGGGGCCTGCCCGCAACCCGGATCGGCGTCTCGGACGACGGCTCGGATTCCGTTGAGATACAGGGCCTTTTCGCGGTGACACTTGACGAACTGCGCCAGATATCCGAGGGAGTGCTGCCCGGGCTCTTCGGATGACACCGACCCGGGGCAGCGCCGACCCGCAGGCAATCCGCGCAGCGGTGGTCAACCTGGAAGGGTGGCTCCGGGACGACACCACCGCCGAACCTGGTCGAACCGACATTGCTGAAGCGGTTCGGCTCAGCGCTCGAGCGTTGGCCGCGCTGACGCCGGGTTCCAGTGTCGAGGTTCGTATTCCACCTTTCGTTGCGGTGCAATGCATTTCAGGTCCGAAACACACCCGCGGAACACCGCCGAATGTGGTGGAGTCCGATCCGCGTACGTGGCTGCTGCTGGTGACCGGTTTGACAACCTTCGATGAGGCAGTGGCGGCGGGGCGCCTGCGGCTCTCCGGCTCTCGCGCCGGCGAGATTTCGCCGTGGTTTCCGCTGCTCAGCCTGCGTCACAGCGGAGGTGCCTGACACGGCGCGATTCGATTCCCGCTTTGGCCGCCGATGGCCGTACACTCGACACCGAGCCAGCCAAAAACCCGTCAGGGAGCAGCCCATATCGTGACCGGCCCACTGGAAGACCCACCCCGGGAAGAATGCGGGGTATTCGGCGTCTGGGCCCCGGGCGAGGAAGTCGCCAAACTCACCTACTACGGCCTTTATGCCCTCCAGCATCGGGGCCAGGAGGCGGCCGGGATCGCGGTGGCCGACGGGTCGCAGGTTCTGGTCTTCAAGGACCTCGGTCTGGTCAGTCAGGTGTTCGATGAGCAGACCCTCGGTGCCATGCCGGGTCACGTCGCGATCGGCCATTGCCGCTACTCGACCACCGGCTCGACAACATGGGAAAACGCACAGCCGGTGTTCCGCAACACTGCGGCCGGCACCGGAGTTGCGCTGGGACACAACGGAAATCTGGTCAACACCACCGAGCTTGCCGACCGGGCCAGGAAAGTCGGCCTGATCAATCACAACATGCCCGGCGCTGCGACCACCGATTCCGATATCCTGGGCGCCCTGCTGGCTGGCGGGGCCGCCGACTCCAGTATCGAGCAGGCCGCCCTGGAACTGCTTCCGGGAGTTCGGGGCGCTTTCTGCCTGGTCTTCATGGACGAGACCACGCTCTACGCCGCTCGCGATCCCCATGGGGTGCGTCCACTGTCGCTGGGTCGGCTCGACCGCGGCTGGGTCGTCGCCTCCGAGACCGCGGCACTCGACATCGTCGGCGCGTCCTTTGTGCGCGACATCGAACCCGGGGAGTTGCTGGCCATCGACGCCGACGGCGTCCGCTCCACTCGCTTTGCGCCCCCCACTCCCAAGGCCTGCGTATTCGAATACGTCTACCTGGCTCGGCCCGACAGCAATCTGGCCGGGCGCTCGGTGCATGGTGCCCGTGTCGATATCGGCCGCCGATTGGCCCGGGAGAAGCCGGTTGACGCGGACCTGGTGATTGGTGTGCCCGAGTCCGGCACTCCGGCCGCGGTGGGCTACGCCCAGGAGTCAGGTATTCCGTTCGGACAGGGCCTGATGAAGAACGCCTACGTCGGGCGCACGTTCATCCAGCCGTCCCAGACCATCCGCCAGCTTGGTATCCGGCTGAAGCTGAATCCGCTCAAAGAGGTCATCCGCGGGAAACGCCTTGTTGTGGTTGATGATTCGATTGTCCGCGGCAACACCCAGCGGGCCCTGATCCGGATGCTGCGAGAAGCCGGCGCAGTTGAGATCCATGTTCGGATCGCATCACCGCCGGTGAAATGGCCGTGCTTCTACGGGATCGATTTCGCCACCCCCGCCGAACTCATCGCGAACGCGCCGGGCACCCAGACCGATGACGGCGAGATGGTTGAGGCCGTGCGCCAGGCCATCGGCGCCGACAGCCTGATTTACATCTCACAGCAAGCAATGATTGCGGCAACCGAGCAGCCCGCCAGTCGGTTGTGCTGCGCCTGCTTCGATGGCAACTACCCGATTGAACTACCGGGTGCGAATGCGCTCGGAAAGAACGTCGTGGAGAACATGCTGGCTGCCGTGCAGGCCGACAACGACAACGTCTCGGCGCTCAGCCGGCCGTGAAACGTGCGGGCGGCTCAGCTCACCGCTGAGGTGACCCGACGCACCCGTCGGTCCAATGCCATTGCCTGCAGTGGTCGTCCCGCGAACCAGTACAACCGGCCGGCGAGTCCGCGCGGGTAGAAGATGGCCTGCTGTTCATAGCGGCTGCCGGTGCCTTCCGGGGTGACGCGCATTTCCAGCCATCGGTCACCGGGGCCACGTCGCTCGGCACGCAATTTGAGAACCTTTCCGGGTTCGCGTTCCTCGACCCGCCAATGCGCCGGGATGCTGCGCTCGACGGCCCTCCACAACTGCTCGGGACTGACTGATGTGTGCCGGGCGCGGGTATCGGTGAACACCACCTCGCCGGCCCACTCCGGATCACTGGGTAGGTTCGCGGCGGTTCCGGTGTTCCAGGTGGTCTCCACATCGCCACGGGCGATGCGGGCCAGCGCCAGGGAGACGGAACGCTTATAGGGCGTCAGGCCGCCTTCCGGCGGTTCGATGATCGTGTCTATGTCGTGGTTGTCCATCACCGCATCGCAGTGCAGGGACTCCACCAGCGGCCGTGCCAGCCCGGTGGGGATCGGCGTCACCAACCCCACCCACAGCGAGGCGATGCGGGGCGTGAGGACCGGCAGCACCAGAATGCGGCGTGGCCGCAGTCCGGCGACCTCGGCGTAGATCTGCATCATGTCGCCGTACTCGAGGACATCGGGCCCGCCGATGTCCCATTCGCGGGACTTCGGAACCGGGCAGTTGGCCGCGGCTACCAGGTAATAGAGCACATCGCGGATGGCGATCGGCTGGATCTTGTTGTGCACCCACTTCGGCGTGGTCATCACCGGCAACCGGTCGGTGAGGTGGCGAACCATTTCGAAGGATGCCGAGCCTGAGCCGACGACGACTCCGGCCTGAAGCACGATGGTCTCGATACCCGAGGCGATGAGGATCTCGCCGACGGTGGTGCGCGACAACAGATGGGTCGACAACTCGGCGCCCTCAGGGTGCAGCCCACTGAGGTACACAATGCGGCGCACCCCGGCCCGCCGAGCCGCAGCCACCACATTCTGGGCAGCGCGACGTTCCTCTCCGGCGAAGTCCTTGGAGAAACCCATCGAGTGCACGAGGTAATACACGACGTCGACGCCGTCGAATGCCGCCTCAAGCGAGACCGGATCGTTGAGGTCGCCGCGGGCGACCTCAATGCGCTCACGCCACGGGACGCCCGCCAGCTTGTCGGGGGTTCGGGCCAGCGCCCGCACCGCGAACCCGCTTTCGAGCAGGCGCGGCACCAGGCGCCCACCGATGTAGCCGGTGGCACCGGTCACCAGGCACCGCAGCTGCTTCGCGGCCACCCGCGCCTCCGTTCGTCGCTCTAAACTGACATACAACAACATACTGTGGGCGCCTCCGCCGCGCGGATCCCGCCAGCCGTGAGCGCACCGTCGGGAAATTCGCGGCCGGCCATGAGCCACACTGATCCCTATGACGTTCTGCGGATGGCCGGTCGAGGCGGTCGAATTCTATGAGGGCCTGCAGGCCGACAACTCCAAGGTGTACTGGCAGGAGCACAGGGCCGTCTACGAGCGGGACGTGCGTGGCCCGATGGAGCAGTTGCTGGCCGAACTGGCCGACGAATTCGGTGCGGGAAAGCTGTTCCGCCCCTACCGGGACGTCCGTTTCAGCGCCGATAAGACCCCGTACAAGACGAACTGCGCAGCGACGCTGGGCACGGGGTATGTCTCATTTTCCGCCGACGGGCTGTCGACAGGTGCCGGGCTGTACATGCCGGACCCAGCGGCGCTGCAGCGATACCGCACCGCCGTCACTCGCGAGAAGTCCGGCAACGAACTCGCCGAGATCGTCGCGGCCCTGCATAAGTCCGGTTACCAAACCACGGCACACGAGGTGCTGAAGACCGCGCCGCGTGGCATCGCCAAAGACCATCCACGCATCGACCTGCTCCGGCACAAGGGCATCGCGATGATGAAGACCTGGCCGGTGGGTGCCTGGCTCGGCACCGCCAAGGCCAAGGAACGCGTGGTAAGCGCACTCCGGGCCGCTGCGCCGCTGGGCGAATGGCTTACCCGCAACGTCGGTTGACCGATGCCGGGCGACTGCCGGTAGCCTTAGCGCCGATGAGCGAGGAAGACGGCCGCATCTCCTACGCAACGGCCGGTGTGGATATCGAGGCCGGCGATCGAGCGGTCGAGTTGTTCAAACCGTTGGCCAAGCGGGCTACCCGCCCGGAGGTGCGCGGCGGTCTGGGCGGTTTCGCCGGACTGTTCGCGTTGCGCGGGGGCTACCGCGAACCGGTACTGGCCGCTTCCACCGACGGCGTGGGTACCAAGCTGGCCATCGCCCAGGCCATGGATAAGCACGACACCGTCGGACTTGATCTGGTCGCGATGGTGGTCGACGACCTGGTGGTGTGCGGAGCTGAACCGCTGTTCCTCCAGGACTACATCGCGATCGGGCGCACCGTTCCGGAGCGGGTCAGCGCGATCGTCGCCGGCATTGCCAACGGGTGCGTGATCGCCGGCTGTGCGCTGCTGGGCGGTGAGACCGCTGAACATCCCGGGCTCATGGAGCCAGACCACTACGACATCTCGGCCACCGGCGTCGGCGTTGTTGAGGCCGACGATGTCCTGGGACCCGAACGTGTGCGGCCCGGCGACATCCTGATCGCAATGGGTTCCTCAGGCCTGCATTCGAATGGGTATTCACTGGCCCGAAAGGTGCTGCTGGAGATCGACCGGATGAGCCTGGCCGGCCACGTCGAGGAGTTCGGGCGCACCCTCGGCGAGGAGTTGCTTGAGCCCACCCGGATCTACGCCAAGGACTGTCTGGCGCTGGCGGCCGAAACCAAGGTCCGCACCTTCTGCCATGTCACTGGCGGCGGGTTGGCCGGCAACCTCGAACGGGTCATTCCGCATGGACTGGTCGCCGAGATCGACCGCGGAAGCTGGTCCCCGGCACCGGTTTTCGGCTTGATCGCCCAGCGCGGCCGGGTTGACCGTGCCGAAATGGAGAAGACCTTCAATATGGGCATCGGCATGGTCGCCGTCATGGCACCGGACGACGTCGACCGCGCACTGGCGATCCTGACTGCCCGGCACCTGGACTGCTGGACGCTGGGAAGCGTCACAAAAGGAAAAGACGGGCCTCGGACCACAGTGGTCGGACAGCATCCCCGGTTCTAGACGAACCGCGAAGGATGCGCCGTCAGTTTCCCTGGTCGTCCCATGAGTCGTCAGAGCCATTGACCGCACCGCGAGGGTCGCCCTCTTCGGCCCCGGTCAGCTCCTGCTGAAGCCGCTCGAAATTGGTTTGCGGAGAGCTGTATTTCAGCTCTCGGGCAACCTTGGTCTGCTTTGCCTTAGCCCGGCCGCGGCCCATGGGGGAACCCCCTCGCGCAATAACGGAGCGGCCTGAAGTTCAGGCGGCCCCGATCAGTGTTGTATGTGTCCTGACGACACTTTACCGTGCCGTGTTCCGATGCGTCCGCAGGCCCATTCGCCGAGCGGCGAATCTCAGCTGCTGCCCCCGCCTCGGAGCCGCTCAACCGCGATTCGACCGGCACCGGCCGCGTCGGCCGCCGGAAGCGAGTCCGGGTCGATCTCGGCCGCGACCGGGTGCTCACCGCCGGTGGTCAGTGCGGTGCCTGCCGGAGTGCCGCGTTTGACCAGAGCGAGCGCGACCGGGCCGAGGTCAAAGTGGTCAATGACAGTGCCCAGACGACCGACTGTTCGACCGTCAGCCAGTAGTGGATCGCCGGTGGCCGGGCGTTCACCGGAACCGTCGAGGTGTACCAGCACCAGCATCCGGGGCGGTCGGCCCAGATTGTGCACCCTCGCCACGGTCTCCTGACCCCGATAGCAGCCCTTGTCCAGGTGCACCGCGCCCTGTCCGGGTGGGCCGATCCAGTTGACCTCGTGCGGGATCGTTCGGTCATCGGTGTCCACCCCGAGCCTGGGCCGACGCGCCGCCACTCGGTGCGCCTCGTAGGTCCAGATACCCGCACGGCGAACTCCGGCGGCGGTCAGCCTGCCCAGCCACCCGTCGACATCGTGACGGGGCACCACCAGGTCGAGTTCCACCTGGCCGGACGCGGCCGGCATTCGGCGCACAAAGCCGCCACCGGGTGCCGGAATCGCGACGGCCGTCGACTCGTCGGGCAACCGGTTGAGCCCGAGTGCCGCGAGCACGCCGGGGTCTGCCAGCTTGGGTCCGATCAGCGACAGCACAGCCAGATCGGCTGCGGCCGGCTGCACATCGGACCAGAAGACCATTTTCTTCAGATATGCCAGCAGCGGCTCGCCGCGCCACGGCTCGGTATCCAGATAGGTGACCCCGGGCAGTTCGGTCTGCTGCCAGTGATCCTCGACGCGGCCCTGACCGTCCAGGCTCAGGTTCTCGGTGCAGGCGCCGTCGAGCAGTCCGGTGAGGTGCTGGGTGGAGATCGAATGCAGCCAACTGAGCCGGTCGGCTCCGGTCAGCGCAATCACCGGACGGTGTGAGCGGTCCACCACCACCGCGTCATGCTCAGCGGCATGCTGCTCGGAGAACGGATCGCCGTAGTGCCAGATCGCACCGACGTCATACGAGTGGGCAGGTGTGGGGACGGCTGACACACCTGAACTCTACTGGCCTGCCAGTAGGCTCATGGCCCATGTCCGACCGGCCCTCGGTGCTCGTCACCCTCGACGGTGAAGTCTGTGACCCGGCCGAGCCGCTGCTCCACGCGGACGATCTGGCGGCGGTGCGCGGCGACGGTATCTTCGAGACCCTGCTGGTCCGCGCGGGCAAAGCCTGCCTGGTCGAGTCGCACCTGCGGAGGCTGGTTTCCTCGGCGGCGATGCTGGAACTGCCGGTGCCCGATCTGGCCGTCTGGCGCCGAGCCATCGAGATAGCCGTGAGCCAGTGGTCGGCGCAGACGGCCGATGAGGGTGCGCTGCGACTGGTGTACAGCCGTGGCCGGGAGACCGGTTCAGAGCCGACCGCCTATCTGATGATCAACCCGGTGCTCTCGCGAGCGGCGGCGGCCCGCCGTGACGGTGTGTCGGCGATGCTGCTCGAGCGCGGGCTGCCGGCTGTCGGGGTCGATGCGATGCCCTGGCTGCTGGCCGGTGCCAAGACCCTGTCGTATGCGGTGAACATGGCCGCGCTTCGGCACGCCGCAAATAGGGGCTTCGGCGAGGTCATTTTCGTCAGTTCCGACGGCTTCATCCTCGAAGGTCCCCGTTCGACGGTGGTGATCGCCACCGAGGGCGCCGATGGCCGACCCTGCCTGCTCACACCCCCGCCGTGGTATCCGATCCTGCGTGGGACCACCCAGCAGGCGCTATTCAACGTCGCCCGGGCAAACGGCTACGACTGCGATTATCAAGGGTTGCGGCCATCCGATCTCCATGCGGCGCAAGGGGTTTGGCTGGTATCGAGTATCACCCTGGCCGCGCGGGTGCACACCCTGGACGGCCGGCAGTTACCGCCGGCCCCGCTGACTGCCGCGGTGTCTGAGCTGATCGAGGCCGCGGTTCTCGGTGAGCGCTGACTGGGTGAAAAAAATGCTTGGCACGACCATCTCCGCACGGGTACGGTCTTCGGTACACAAGGAAGGAGGTGGTCCGGAATTTTGAGTAGTTCTTCTTGGACATGTGAGGTGGCTGCCCGCTAGCAGCACCAGGTGCCGGAAATCACCCGCGCTCTGTGCGCGCTGGCGAATTCCAGGCAGCTACCCGGCCCCCGAGCCCCCGGTCCGTCCAACCTGGATACCAAGGCTCGGGGGCCGCTTCATGTCTTATGCGTTTATTCCTGGCGCATCGGCCCATCGTGGGCGATGATGCCGCCCATGCGTAAAGGATTAATGACAGGTGTCGTCTTCATCTCCGTGGCCGTGTTGGCCGGTTGTGCACCGGCGGGTGAAAAGCCTCAGAAGTCATCGACGGCCACCGGCGGCGAAAAGTGCGACAAGGGTTCGCTGGCGACGCTGAAGGCCGGAGTGCTGACCTTCGGCACCGACCAGCCGGCATACCCGCCATGGTTCGCCGATGACAACCCCGCCAACGGCAAGGGTTTCGAATCGGCGGTGGCCTACGGGGTTGCGGAGGAACTGGGCTTCGGGGCCGCAGACGTCCAATGGGTCCGGGTACCGTTCAACGCCGCGATCGCACCGGGACCGAAGACCTTCGACGCCAACCTCAATGAGTTCTCCATCACCGACGAACGCAGGCAGGCCGTCGACTTCTCCGCGCCCTACTACGACGTCACCCAGGCGGTCGTGACGCTGAAGTCCTCGCCCGCGGCTGCGGTCACCACGGTCGACGGCTTACGGGGGCTAAAACTGGGTGCGCAGGTTGGAACCACCAGTTACGCCGCGGCCAAGGCGCTCAACACCACCAATCCCGTCGCGGTCTACAACAACAACGACGATGCGAAGGCGGCGTTGAACAACGGTCAAATTGACGCGCTGGTGCTGGATCTACCGACCGCGTTCCAGGTGCAGAGTGAACTCACGGATGGCCAGATCGTCGGCCAGTTACCCACCGGCAGTGACAAACCCGAGCAGTTTGGGATCGTTCTGGACAAGGGCAGCACACTCACCGCTTGCGTGTCCGATGCGGTCGATAAGCTGCGCGCCAATGGCACCCTGGCGAAGCTGCAACAGCAGTGGCTGGCCGAGGCCGGCCACGCACCTGACCTCAAGTGACGACCCTGGCGACTGAACGCCTCGCTTTTCGACGGGCACGAGCGCGACGCTCAACGCTGATCGCACTGGTTTCCACGGTAGTTTTCGCCGTGGTCGTACTTGCTGCGGCGACGTCATCGCCGGGATGGCCCCGGGTCAAAAGCTCGTTTTTCAACGTGAGGGTCGGCTGGGATAGCCTGCCGGCCATCCTCGAGGGGCTGTGGCTCAACCTGCGGGTACTGATCGTGTGTCAAATCCTGATCCTTATGGCGGGACTGACGCTGGCGGCTGTGCGGACATTGCGCGGGCCGGTCTGGTTTCCGCTGCGCGCGCTCGCCACCGGCTACGTCGACCTGTTCCGGGGACTGCCACTCATCATCTGCCTGTATCTCGTCGGATTCGGACTGCCCGGCCTGCGGATTGCCGGGATTCCGAACAATCCGGTTCTGCTGGGAGGGTTTGCTCTGGTTCTGGTGTATTCGGCCTATGTCGCCGAGGTATTCCGCGCCGGTATCGAATCGGTGCATCCCTCTCAACTCGCCGCCGCCACGTCGCTCGGGTTGAACTATCGGCGCACCATGCAACTGGTCGTGCTGCCGCAGGCAGCTCGTCGCGTCACGCCAGCGCTCCTCAACGATTTCGTGGCGCTGCAGAAGGATTGCGGCCTCATCTCAGTCCTCGGGGCCGTGGACGCCGTACGTGCTGCCCAGATCCAAGTCGCCGGCACATACAACTTCACTCCCTATGTGGTGGCAGGGCTGTTGTTCGTCGCGCTTGCCGTGCCGTCGGCCAGACTTGCCGATTGGGCATCGCGCCGCGCGGCCACTCGTCAGGGCGCCCTGTGACAGAGTCGCCGGTGCTGTCTGTGCGCGGCTTGGTCAAGAGCTACGGCGAGCGCACGGTGCTCGACGGGGTCGATCTCAACGTCGCCGAGCATCAGGTCGTTGTCCTCATCGGCGCCTCGGGTTCAGGAAAGTCGACGCTACTGCGCTGCGTGGACCTGCTTGAGGACATCGATGACGGACAGATTTTTCTGGACGGGACCGATATCAGCGATCCCCGCATCGACGCAGATGCCGCGCGCCGCGCGATGGGAATGGTGTTCCAATCGTTCAACCTCTTCCCGCACATGACGGCACTGGCCAACGTCGCACTGGCCCCCCGGGTTGTGCATCGCAGCAGTCGAATCGCAGCCGAAGAGCGAGGACGTGAATTGCTGGCCAGAGTCGGGTTGTCAGAGAAGGCCGACGCTTATCCGGACAGGCTGTCGGGTGGACAGCAGCAGCGGGTTGCGATCGCGCGCGCGCTGGCTTACGACCCGCGATTGCTGCTGCTCGACGAAATCACCAGTGCCCTGGATCCCGAACTTGTCGGCGACGTACTTGATCTCGTAGGCGAGCTAGCAGAGTCGGGGCGCACCATTGTGATGGCCACCCACGAGATGGGGTTCGCTCGCCAGGTCGCTGATGTGGTGTGCTTTTTGGACGGTGGCCGGATCATCGAATCCGGTTCCGCCGCAGAGGTATTGACCAATCCGCAACAGGATCGCACCCGGCAGTTCCTGCGCAGGGTCACCGGTGCGGGCCGCGACTAACGAGCCGGGTCCCGCCGACCGGGACTGACGAGCCGGGTCCCGCCGGCCGGGACTAACGAGCCGGGTCCCGCTGACCGGGACTAACGAGCCGGGTCCCGCTGACCGGGACTACGAGCCGGGTCCGGGCCCCAAGGTCGAACACGCTGTCATGGCCTGTTCCCAGACCGTCTGGTCAACCCCGCTCGGCGGTCCGAGGACCGCGGTGGCGGGCTCATCAATGCCGTGGGAATGCAGGCATTCGGCGAGCGACCCGTGCGTAGCCGAGGGCAGTCCGGTGACGCTGGGCTCTGGGGGGACAGGTTCCGAGGAGCAGCCGCCGACCAGCAAGGCGGCAGCGATCACCGCCGAGATTGCCAGCCGCGTCATCCGACATGCCTCGCTAGCCGGGCTGAGAGATGCGGGACCAGACCGCCGTCGGCGTCAACCCGTTCTTCGACGTAGGCGAGGTCACCACCGTCGACGATGCCGTAGAGCCGTTTGGCGCCACCGACCAGCACGCCGGACCTGCTGCGGGCCAGCGCGTCCGTCACCAGCTCCCAGGATGACTGGGTATGGGGATGGCCGTAGAACAGTTCGACGTAGCCGGCGGAGTGGGCCAGAAGCAACTCGATTGCCTGCGATTCCCCCGGGTCGGTCGGGTCGTCGACGAACCGCCAATACCCGGTCTCCCGAAGGCCGGGACTGTGGTACTCGCCGGCCTCGTCGAGCCGCCAGGATCGTGCTTCCCAGTTGAGGAAGTCCCCCCCATCGTGGGAGACGATGATCTGCTGACCGAAGCGGTAGTCGCCGTGCGGGCTGTGCCCTTCGCCCTCTCCGCGCCACACGCCGACCAGGGGCAGTAGAGCCAGCAGTGCATCATGCAGGTCGGCGCCCAACCGGAGGTTCGCGGTGTCTGTGATCGGGAGATCGTCGAACACCGGGAGGTTGCGGCTGGCGGTCTGCTTCGCCCGCTCGGCGGCGGCCGCGACAGCGCGATCGGCGCTGCCGGAGATGTCGCCGTCGGTCACGACTCGTCGGTGATGAGTCGGTACACCGCATACAACGCGAACCAGGTGATTACCACCACCGCGATGACCAGCAGGATCTCGAAGAAGAGCACCACGCCGAAGAGTCTATCGCTGCCGCATCACGATGTGGCGGTCGTGTCGCTCATGCGACCTTGACGTCGACCTCGGTCAGACCCGCACCGGACGGAGCCACGGTGATATCACCGTTGCCCACCCTCGACAGGGCGCGCACCGTCCAGGTGCCGGGCGCGGCGAAGAACCGGAAGTCACCGGTGGCGGAGGCGACGACCTCGGCGGTGAACTCCTCCGAGGCGTCCAGCAGCCGCACGAATGCGCCGCCGACGGTCTGTCCTGCGCCATCGACGACTCGGCCGGTGATCACCGTCTCCTTCTCCAGATCAACCCCGGCGGGCAATGTCTGTCCTTGCTGAGGTGCAGCGCACATGGTCAACTTCCCAACTCGATCGGGGCCCCCACCAGGGAGCCGTATTCGGTCCAACTGCCGTCGTAGTTCTTGACGTTGGGGTGCCCCAACAACTCCTGCAACACAAACCAGGTGTGCGAGGAACGCTCGCCGATGCGGCAGTAGGCGATGGTTTCCTTAGTGCCGTCCAGGCCTGCTGCCGCGTAGAGCGTGGCCAGTTCCTTGTCTGACTTGAAGGTGCCGTCCTCATTTGCGGCTTTACTCCAGGGCACGTTGATTGCGCCGGGAATGTGGCCTGGGCGCTGGCTCTGCTCCTGAGGTAGGTGCGCGGGCGCCAGGATCTTGCCGGAGAACTCATCCGGCGAACGCACATCGACAAGGTTCTTGGTACCGATAGCGGCGATGACCTCATCGCGAAACGCACGAATGCTGTGATCTGCTGCCTGGGCGGTGTAACTGGTGGCGGGTCGGTGCACCTGTTCGGTGGACAACGGCCGGCCGTCGAGCTCCCACTTCTTGCGGCCGCCGTCGAGCAACTTGACGTTGTCGTGGCCGTAGACCTTGAAGTACCAGTAGGCATAGGCGGCGAACCAGTTGTTATTGCCCCCGTAGAGGATCACGGTGTCTTCGTTGGCTATCCCACGTTCGCTGAGCAATTTCGAGAACTGTTGGGCATCAACGAAATCCCGCTTGATCGGGTCCTGTAGATCGGTCTTCCAGTCGAGCCTGACCGCGCCGGCGATGTGACCGGTGTCGTAGGCGCTGGTGTCCTCATCGACCTCGACGAAGACGACGCCGGGGGTGTCGAGATTACCTTCGGCCCAGTCAGTGGAGACCAGGACATCGGAGCGGGCCACGATCAGGCTCCCCGCGGGCGGCGCAGTCGGGTAACCAGCGGGTAGAGCATGCAGCCGAGGCAGATCCCGAAGGCCGCGTTGAGGAAAGCCGCCGCCAGAGCGAGCGCGGTGGCGGTTACGCCCAACAACGGCGCACCGAACGCGAACCCGGCCACCCCGACGACTGCGAACAACAGGCCTACCAATTGGGCGAACTTCAAAGGCGGGACGGGTTCCCGTTCGGTGACCGGACCGAGCCGTGGTGACACCACAGTGGCGAAGATGCGGCCGTAGGGGTGGTGCCGCGGACCCGCTGCAGCGCCGATGGCGAAGACGGCGGCCTGCGCGGCGAGGATTACCGCAGCGGCGGGTGTGCTGAACGCCGAGACCACGAGCACGGACAGCAGGACCGCGGTGGTGACCCAGGCGGCAAAGCGCGGGCCGCGGACGTCTACCTGGTCGGTCGTGGAGATTTGGTTAACGATAGTGGTCGACATGAAAGAACTCCTGTTGCTGGGGCGTGGCTGAATGTGCAGAACTTGTGGGGTTCTGCGTGAGAGGCGCGGTGAACGCGTGCGGTTCCGCGGCTACTCAGCAGCTACAGCAACAACAGCAACAGCCCGCGATGCGGCACAGATCAACTGTGCGGCTTTTGGTGAGCATGAGCTCGAGGCGGGCTGACACGGGAGTCATATTACCCAGCAAGAGGGTCCTCAGGTCAACAGGGGCTCCAGCGCCGCCTTCAGGTCGCCTGCCTTCGGAACGCCCGCCGACCGGTATCGCTGCCGGCCGGCGGCGTCGAAGATGAACGTTGTCGGCAGGGACAGCACCGAGAGATTGCGCGCGGCATCCGGATCGGTGTCCATGTCTATCTCGACGTGAGCTACCCCTGGCAGGTCGGCGCAGACCTGATCGATCACCCGACGGACCGCGGCGCAGGGGCCGCACCACACCGCGGTGAAGTGCACGATGGTCGGCGCCGTCGGCGAGAGCCCCACACCGGTGGTGTCGAGGTCGGCTGGGTCGGTGATGTCGCGCAGTACCCCTGAACGCCGGTTGTGCAGTGCGCCCGCCGCGCCGGCAAGCCCCAGGGCGGCGGCGATTGCCGCTCCCGCGGTGACAAGAGCACTCATGATTGTGTGAAACCGTCGAGGCGGACGATTACTTCCTCGGCGATGCCTTCGATGATGATGTCGGAACCGCGCGCGCCTTCGCTGGTGGGCTTAAGCCCAAATGGCAGTTTCTGTCCGGGCATGGTGGTGCCGAAGGCGCCCAGCACCGCGGCGCGCTTGTCGTCGGGAACAGCCCGGTTGGCGGTGTTCGGTCCGGTGACCACGCCGGTGGGGGTGAAAACCAGGGTGGTCTGGTCCGGGCCTGCAACGGACAGGTCGACCGTGATACTCACCGGCTTGTCGAGGCCCGCCTTGGTCGGTGTGCCGGTGAAGATCAGGCCGCTGCTTCCCGAGATACCGGATTCCGTCGTCCCGCCGGTGGCGTCGTTGGTGTCTGCTGCCGGGGCTTCCACCGTGAGGTCCTTGATTCCGATGAACCCGCCCAGATGACGCGAGTCGATGATGATCCGGCTCTCGAGCTTGCCGACCGGTAGGTCAGCGCCCGGGCGGATCAGCCAGGAGGCCTGCGTCAGATCGATATCGTGCATGGTCGACTCAAGTGTGACTTTGCCCACCACGGGATGATCGACGCCGCCGGCTTTGATCTCCAACTCGCGGTAGTGCTGGCCCAGCGCCTGGGGAACGAACGGAAATCCCAGGATCGCCACCCACGGGTCGAACGGCAGCCCCGCGGCGGACCGGACGTGGCGGGACAGCTGGTACTCGGCGTAGATCGCGGCGCCGGTGTCGACGCTGACCGCCACCAGGACCACCGCCAGCACTGAGACCACCGCGGCACTCAGCAGCTTTCGCACCCCGTCATTGTGGCTTACCGCCATGTCACCCCGTCCGAATCGGGGTAACAGCAGGTCGCGGGTTAGAGTTACCCCGAACCTGGAGACATAGTTTGGACCTGCTGCTTCTTACCGCCGACCCGAATCCTGACTCGGTGCTGCCCTCGTTGGCTCTGCTGGCGCATCACGTGCGCTGCGCACCCACCGAGGTTTCCTCGCTGCTTGAGGCCGGCTCGGCCGATATCGCGCTCGTGGACGCGCGGTCGGATCTGGCGGCTGCGCGGGGGCTGTGCCGGCTTCTCGGTTCCACGGGCGCGTCGGTACCCGTGGTCGCCGTCGTCAACGAGGGCGGCCTGGTCGCTGTGAACACGGACTGGGGTATCGACGAAATCCTCCTCCCGGCTACGGGACCCGCCGAGATCGACGCCCGACTGCGGCTGTTGGTGGGTCGGCGCGGCGGGCTGGCCAACCAGGAGAGCGTCGGCAAGGTGAGCCTCGGCGAACTGGTCATCGATGAGGGCACCTACACCGCACGTCTGCGCGGCCGCCCGCTTGATCTGACCTACAAGGAATTCGAACTGTTGAAGTACCTCGCACAGCACGCCGGCCGGGTGTTCACCCGGGCGCAACTGCTCCAGGAGGTGTGGGGCTATGACTTCTTCGGGGGCACCCGCACGGTCGACGTCCATGTCCGGCGATTGCGGGCCAAGCTCGGACCCGAATACGAGGCGTTGATCGGAACGGTCCGCAACGTGGGCTACAAGGCGGTGCGCCCGGCGCGCGGCCGATCGGCGAGCGCTGACACCGACATTCTGGACGAGCACGACACCGGTGCCGAGGAGCGTGAGGGCACCCCCGCGGGCGCCATGTCGCATTCGCTGCCCGGCCAGTGACATCTGCGCACTGGCGCACCGCCCTTTCCGCGCCTGAGCAGGAGGCCGTCCGCGGCCTCGTCGCAGCGGCGCAGAGGGCCGACGGAATCGCCCCTGTGGGGGAGCAGGTTCTGCGCGAACTCGGCCAGCGGCGCACCGAACACCTGCTGGTAACCGATCCGGACGACCCGCGCACGGCCACCGGTTATCTCAACCTGACACCCGGCGCCGATGGCGACGCAACCGCGGAACTGGTGGTACATCCCGATGCACGGCGCCACGGTATCGGTACGACACTGGTGCGCGCCGCGATCGACCGTACCGGTGGCCGGGTGCGATTCTGGGCTCACGGCAATCAACCCGGTGCCCGCGCAGTCGCTGACGCTGTTGGCCTTGGGGCGGTTCGCGAGCTGATCCAGATGCACCGACCGTTACGTGACCTACCAGAACCTGTTGTCCCCGTAGGTGTCTCGGTCCGGACCTATGCCGGGCCCGATGACACCCCAGAGTTGCTGCGGGTCAATAACGCCGCCTTCTCCTGGCATCCCGAGCAGGGTGGCTGGACTGATTCCGAAATTGCTGAGCGTGCGGTCGAGGAGTGGTTCGATCCCGATGGGATCTTCCTGGCTTTCGACGACGAGGATCCCGGCGCGCTGTTGGGTTTCCATTGGACCAAGGTGCACGCCGATCACGCAGGCGGGGCCTTGGGTGAGGTTTACGTGGTGGCTGTCGACCCCGGGGCGCAGGGCCGCGGACTGGGCCGGCTGCTGACGCTGCTCGGACTCGAGTTTCTGGCGCGACGGCTCGGGCATCTGCCCGAGCCGACCGTGATGCTCTACGTCGAGTCCGACAATGCCACCGCGATCAACACCTATCGGGGGCTCGGATTCACCGTCGTCGGCGTGGATACCGCCTACTCCCCGCGCTGACCGGCTTACCTGTTCACCTTTCGTTAACCGTCCATCCGTGAAGCGGCCACCCCCGCCGCATACGTTTCGATCGGCCCTGGACTTCGAAGGGTCCCTGAACTCCGACGGAAAGTAGGCACGGTGGATCTGACCAGCTTCGGCAAGGTGTTCGTCGGGACGGCATCGGTGGTGGCGGTCGCCGCTCTCACCGCCTGCGGCAGTGACAACAACACAGCGTCGTCATCGTCTTCGGCTGCGAGCGCCGCGGGCGCCGGCGGGTCCTCGATTGCCTGCGGCGGAAAGAAGTCCCTCAAGGCCAGTGGCTCCTCGGCGCAGGCGAACGCCGTGACCCGCTTCGTGACCGCATATGAGGCTGCCTGCCCAGGATTCACCCTCAACTACACCTCCAGCGGCTCGGGTGCCGGTGTGAAGGAATTCATTGGAGGACAGACCGATCTCGGTGGTACCGACTCGCCGCTCAATGCCGACAAGGGCGAGATCGAGAAGGCGAAGGAGCGTTGCGGCGGTGCCGACGCGTGGAACCTGCCCGTGGTATTCGGCCCGATCGCTATCACCTACAACGCACCCGGTGTTGACTCGCTGATCCTTGATGGACCGACCGCGGCCAAGATCTTCAGCGGGGCCGTCACCAGTTGGGACGCCCCGGAGATCGCGGCGCTGAACCCCGGCAAGACGTTGCCGGCACAGCCGATCGTGGTGATCTTCCGCAGCGATGAGTCGGGCACCACCGACAACTTCCAGAAGTACCTCACTGCTGCCTCCGACGGTGCATGGGAGAAGGGCGCCGGCAAAACGTTCAACGGCGGTACCGGCGAGGGCGCCAAGGGCAATGAGGGCACGTCCGCGGCGATCAAGAGCACGCCCGGTTCGATCACCTACAACGAGTGGTCGTTCGCGAAGAACCAGGGTCTGTCCATCGCCCAGATCGTCACGTCCGCGGGTCCAGACCCCGTGACGTTGTCCGTCGAGTCGGTCGGTAAGTCGATCGCGGGCGTCAAGATCAAGGGCGAGGGCAACGACCTTGTCCTGGACACGTCGACGTTCTACAAGCCAACCGAGGTCGGCGCCTACCCGATCGTGCTCGGCACCTACTCGGTGGTGTGCTCGAAGTACCCTGACGCCGAGGTTGCGCCCGCGGTCAAGGCCTTCCTGAGTGTGGCACTCGGCAAGGGCCAGGAGGGGTTGACCGACAACGGCTATATCCCGGTGCCGGATTCCTTCAAGGACAAGCTGACGACCGCGATCAACGCCATCTCGTAATCCACATCTCTGATTACCGGAGTCAGGATGACGATCAAGCCAGATTCGAGCGTGGTGGGCTCACCGGACCCGGTGGGGCCACCACGCTCGGGGCATACTTCGATAATGGTGTCCACGGTGGTCCCGAGATCCGGATTGAAGGGCGGCGGCAGGTGGGGTGACCGGATCTTCGGGTCCGTAGCCCTGGCCGCGGGTGCGACAATCATCGGCGCGATTGCACTCATGGCATTGTTTTTGATCATTCAGGCGGTGCCGTCACTGCAGGCCAACAAAGCCAATTTCATCACCAGCACTGAGTTCAACACGACCGACGCCGGCAATCTTCGGTTCGGCATCGCCGAACTGTTCCAGGTCACGATCCTCAGTTCGCTTTTCGCACTGGTGATCGCGGTGCCGATCGCCATCGGAATCGCCGCCTTCCTCACGAACTACGCGCCCCGTCGGCTTGCACGGCCCTTCGGCGTTTTGGTCGACATGCTCGCTGCGGTGCCTTCGATCGTGTTCGGTCTCTGGGGAATCTTCGTGCTGGCGCCACGCTTGGAACCTGTCGCGGAGTTCCTCAACGCCCACCTCGGATGGCTCTTCCTATTCGGTAAGGGAAATGTTTCGCTGTCCGGGGGCGGAACGATCTTCACAGCAGGGGTCGTACTCGCAGTCATGATTCTGCCGATCATCACCTCGGTGACCCGAGAAGTCTTCAGTCTCACCCCGCGCGGGCAGGTCGAGGCTGCTCAGGCTCTGGGTGCCACCAAATGGGAGGTCGTTCGGATGACGGTATTCCCGTACGGACGAAGCGGGATGATCGCCGGATCGATGCTCGGTCTGGGCCGGGCACTTGGCGAGACGGTTGCAGTCTTGATCATTCTCCGGTCGGCCGCGCAGGCGGGACACTGGTCGGTGTTCGATGGCGGCTACACCTTCGCCTCCAAGATCGCCTCTGCGGCAGCGGAATTCAGCTCGAAGTTGCCGACCGGCGCGTATATCGCGGCCGGCCTGGTGCTATTCCTGCTGACGTTCGTTGTCAACGCACTCGCGCGCCTAGCGGCAGGAGGCAGGGTGAGCGGAGGATGACCGAATCCGTGCTTGAAGCACCAGCCAAGGGTCCCACGTTCCACCCGCTCAGCCCCATCCGAAAGATCAAGAACAAACTGGCGACGTTCCTGTTTGCGACGGCATTCGCGGTCGCCATCGTTCCGCTGGCGTGGGTGCTGTTTACCGTGGTGGAACGAGGCGCCAAGGCAGTTGTCGGGCAGGGGTGGTGGAGCAGGTCGCTGGCTGGAGTGCTGCCCGACCAGTTCGCCGGCGGGGTCTATCACGCGATCTACGGCACCGTGCTGCAAGCCGGTATCGCTGCGCTG
This sequence comes from Mycobacteriaceae bacterium, assembly GCA_037138615.1. GTDB lineage: Bacteria > Actinomycetota > Actinomycetes > Mycobacteriales > Mycobacteriaceae > Mycobacterium. Next base: position 21,011 of record JBAXIA010000022.1, read on the forward strand.
TTGTCAGTTCCGCTCGGCGTCATGGCGGCGATCTACCTGGTCGAGTACGGGCGCGGCATATTCGCCAAGGTGACCACCTTCATGGTCGACATTCTTGCCGGCGTCCCATCGATAGTGGCGGCGCTGTTCATCTTCGCGCTCTGGATTTCGACGCTGGGCTTTCCGCAGAGTGCTTTCGCGGTGTCGTTGGCCCTGGTGCTGCTGATGTTGCCGGTTGTGGTGCGCAATACCGAAGAGATGCTGAAGCTGGTGCCCGACGAACTTCGCGAGGCCTCCTACGCACTGGGTATTCCGAAGTGGAAAACCATTCTGCGGGTCGTGGTGCCAACCGCACTGCCCGGCATCATCAGTGGCCTGCTGCTGGCGCTTGCCAGGGTGATGGGTGAGACCGCACCGGTACTGGTGCTGGTGGGTTACGCCCGCTCGATCAACTACGACGCATTCAACGGCAACATGGCCTCGCTGCCGTTGCTCATCTATACCGAGCTGACCAATCCCGAGGCGGCTGGTCGCGCGCGGGTGTGGGGTGCCGCCCTGACGCTCATTCTGATTGTGGGCGCGTTGTACGTGGGCGCTGCTTTCGTGAACAGATACCTGACGCGACACCGGACCTAAGGACGCGGGGATAGGCATATGGCTAAACGCATCGACCTCAAAGAGGTGAATATTTACTACGGCTCGTTTCATGCCGTAGCCGACGTAACGATGGCAGTACAGCCATGCAACGTGACAGCCTTCATCGGCCCGTCCGGCTGCGGCAAGTCGACGGTGCTGCGGACGTTGAATCGGATGCACGAAGTCGTCCCGGGTGGCCGCGTCGAAGGTTCAGTACTTCTCGATGGTGAGGATATCTACGGCGCCGGCGTGGATCCGGTGAGTGTTCGAAAGACGATCGGGATGGTATTCCAGCGACCTAATCCCTTTCCCACCATGTCAATTCGCGACAATGTGGTGGCCGGCCTGAAGTTACAGGGTGTGCGTAAGGGCAAGCTTCTCGATGAGACCGCAGAGCGATCGCTGAGGGGGGCGAACCTGTGGAACGAAGTCAAGGACCGGCTCGATAAGCCCGGCGGCGGTCTGTCCGGTGGCCAACAGCAGCGACTGTGCATCGCCCGCGCCATCGCGGTGCAACCCGATGTGCTGCTGATGGACGAGCCCTGCTCGGCATTGGACCCGATCTCGACGCTGGCCATTGAGGACCTCATCGAAGAACTCAAGCGTGACTTCACCATCGTCATCGTCACGCACAATATGCAGCAGGCGGCCCGGGTCAGTGACCAGACGGCGTTTTTCAACTTGGAGGCCACCGGGAAGCCGGGTCGGCTGGTCGAATTCAACGACACCGGGAAGATATTCTCCAACCCCACCCAGAAGGCCACCGAGGATTACATCTCGGGTCGGTTCGGCTGACGCGCTAGTACGTCGCGATCTCTTCCTCTTCCGGCAGGTGCCCGGTGACCTGGAATATCACCCGCCGCGAAATCTCCACGGCGTGATCCGCGAAACGCTCGTAAAAACGCCCGAGCAACGTGACATCCACTGCGGCGGCCACACCGTGCTTCCACTCCCGGTCCATCATCACGCTGAACAGGTGGCGGTGCAGGTCGTCCATGGCGTCGTCTTCTTCGCGAATGAGCCGTGCCTTGTCCGGGTCACGAGATAGCAGCACCTCTTGAGCGCTGGCGCCCAGATCGACCGCGATCCGACCCATCTCGGCGAAGTAGCCGTTCACCTCTTCGGGCAGCGCGTGCTGGGGATGGCGGCGACGGGCGATCTTGGCCACATGCAACGCCAGAGCGCCCATTCGCTCAACATCCGCGACGATCTGGATCGAGCTAACGATGGCCCTTAGGTCTCCTGCCACCGGGGCCTGCAGGGCCAGCAGCACAAAGGCCGTCTCCTCGGCGCGGGCACTGGCGGCGATGATGTTCTCATGATCGCCGATTACCTGTTCGGCCAGCACCAGATCAGCCTGCAGGAGTGCCTGAGTCGCCCGCTCCATCGCGATGCCAGCCATCCGGCACATGACGGCGAGTTGGTTGGTCAACGCGGTTAACTGCTCGTTGTACGCGGTACGCATCGCCCGATTCTACGTCGGAATTTAGTTTAAGCACCCCGGCTGAGACTGAACGGAGCGTGAATGCCAGCTACTCGCATGTGACGTCGGCGCCGTTGGTGACAGTCAGATCCGACGGCAGTCTGGCCGGTGTGCCGGTTCCGGCGTGAGTAACCGAGACAATCAGGGGTGTGCCGCTGGCCTGCGGGTACGCGACCCCGGCGAAGTCGGGCCCGAGGACCACCTGCACGGTCTCGCCGAGGCCGGTGATCCGCTCGGTGTGGGCACCGGGCAGGGTGGCGGCCACCGTGGCAGCGGCTTGTTCACTGCCCAGTGAGTAGAAGACGGTGGTCTCGGTCACGGAGCTCCAGTCCGAGTAGTAGTCGGGAGCAAGCACGTTGAAGCGATACAACTCCAATTCGCTTGTGACGGTGTCGGCCAGTCCGCTCTGATCGGTGGCGTTGGCGACCTGCACCGTCACATCGCGCGGGTCGGCGGCCACCGCCTTGACCTGTTCGGTGGTGGTCTGGGTCGGGTCGGTGGAGTAGGCAGAGTCGACCGTCGGCTCCGTGGACGCCGTGCTGCTGGGAGTCTCGACAGCCTTCGTATCCGCCGTCAGCGGGCTCAGCGTCTCGTTGTTGTTGTTTTCGCCGGGCAGCGGTTTGTCGTCGATGATCGCGTCGAACAATGCCCGTACGTCCTCGGTACGCGCCTGCTCGTTACCCTCCGCATCGGGGTAACCGGTGGTCGGCACCGTCACGAAGGTGATGCGACCGGCGTTCATACCCTGCAGTGACTGGCCGAGCCGCACCAGATCCCGGGTCTGGACGTTATCGACATAGCTGTCGTCGATGAAGGTGTTAACCACCGCGTCGAGCTTGCCGAGATCGAACAGGGTGTCGCTGGAGATCATGGAGCGCAGCAGCGAGGACAGGAATAGTTGCTGGCGTTTTATCCGGCCGTAGTCACCGTTGCCCTCTGTGGTGATGGTCCTGGCGCGGACGTAATTCAACGCCGTGGGGCCGTCGAGTTTCTGCCGTCCGGCGGAGGCAAGTACGGTCCCGAGTTCGCCATCTTCCAGTGGCGTGGTGCTGCAGACTTCGACGCCGCCGAGGGCGTCGACCATGGCGGAGAAGCCTGCGAAATCGACCGCCATGAAACGGTTGATGGCAAGCCCGGAGATCTTCTGGATCACCTTGACCAGACACTTGGGTCCGCCGAGGGCGTAGGCCGAGTTGAGCTTGCTTGAGGTGAGGCGCTCGTTGTCGCTCCACTCGTCGGTGTTCGGGTCGTAAACCGGGCCGTACTTGCCGGTCTCGGCATCCCAGGCCTGGCAGTTCATCGGTGTGATCGCGAGGTCGCGCGGGAAGGAGACCGCTACTACGCGTTTGCGGCTGGCGGGGATGTTCACCAGCATGATGGTGTCCGAGCGCGCACCCTCCGCGACGCTGGTGTCGCCGGCGCCCATCTGACCGTTAGCGCCCATGCGGCTGTCCACACCGATGATGAGGAAGTTCTCGTCACCGTTCTGGGCGTTGCGGTCGCGGATGTCACTGGAATTCGGATCGAGCGCGACGATGGTGTTGAGTAACTTATTTTTCGCGCTCTGCCACTGCCAGGCTGCGCCGGTGACGGCCAATGCGGCTACCGCGATGAGCACGGCTATCGACCGCGCGGCGAGCAGAGCGGGACGGCGCTTCCGATCCGGCTCCGCAGCGGGGATTTGGTCGGCTGGTGGATTGCGGTTGGCGACAAGCGGACGGCGCGCTCGGGCTAGCGCCGCGAGGTCGGGCATCTCGTCGGCGGTCGCGGTCATGGAGATCGGGACGGTGATGTCGGCATCGTCGGGCACCGGGGCATCGGCACTGCGCCGGGTGACGGGCGCGACAGTGTTGCTGCCGGTGAGTTTTGCGATCAGGTCGGCGACCGCAATACCTTCGGTGTGGTGTCCGGACGGTTCCGGGGAGGCTGCGTCGTCATGCTGGCCCGGAGTGGCGTTCTCGCCGTCACTCATGTTCCAGAAAGCCTCCGGCTCAGGTGGAGTGTCGTGAGCGCGCCTATGCGCCACACAACCGCGGTGCTACATGTCTCGGCACCCGGGTTGGGACCGTCGGTCCGCAACAGAAAACTGATGGTACGTCCCCAACCTGAGAGCGGCCAGCTCAGCCGCCCGAGTTCATCACGTCGGCGCCGACCGGCACCGTGCAGTCGTCAGGGTCGTTCAGCCAGCCCTCCGGCAGGCTCACCGCTGCCGCCGACCCCTGCCGTCCTCGGGCGCCACCGGCATCGGGCGGAAACGGCAGGTCGCGGTCCAGTCCGTCCAGTAGAGCGTCGAGCTCGGTGAGGGTCTTGACCAGTGCCAATGACCGCCTGAGATCCGACCCGGCCGGGAGGCCGTGCAGGTACCAGGCAATGTGCTTGCGGATATCGCGCATGGCCTTGCCCTCGCCGAAATGGGCGGTCAGAAGAGCCCCGTGCCGCCGGATGATGTCGGCGATCTCCCCGATAGTGGGCGGCGGCGGTGTCGGGGCGTCGGTGAAGGCCGCGGACAACTCGGCGAACAGCCACGGCCGACCCAGACAGCCGCGGCCGATGACGACGCCGTCACACCCGGTGGCAGCCATCATGGCAAGGGCGTCGCCCGCCTCGAAGATGTCGCCGTTGCCCAGCACCGGGATGGATGTGACCGCCTCCTTGAGCGTGCCGATCTGATTCCAGTCGGCCGATCCCGAGTAGCGCTGGGCAGCGGTGCGGGCATGCAGCGCCACTGCGGCAGCGCCCTGCTGTTCCGCGATACGACCGGCATCGAGGTGAGTGTGGTGCGCGTCATCAATCCCGATGCGGAACTTGACCGTCACCGGGATCGAGGTTCCCTCCGTGGCGCGCACTGCTGCGGCGACGATCTGGCCGAAGAGCGTTCGTTTGTAGGGCAGGGCCGCCCCGCCGCCGCGACGGGTCACCTTGGGTACCGGGCAGCCGAAGTTCAGATCGATGTGATCGGCTAGATCCTCATCGGCGATCATCTTCGCGGCACGGTAGGTGGTTGCCGGATCCACGGTGTAAAGCTGAAGTGATCGCGGAGACTCGTCGGGGGAGAATGTCGTCATATGCATGGTGACGGGATGCCGTTCGACCAATGCCCGCGCGGTCACCATCTCGCAGACGTAGAGCCCGCTGACCGTTCCGGCCCGTTCCAGTTCGAGCTCGCGGCACAGGGTTCGGAACGCGACATTGGTCACTCCGGCCATGGGCGCCAAGACAACCGGGCTGCGCAGCGTCAGCGACCCGATCCGCAGCCCGGTCGCCGTGGGGACTGTGTTCACCGGGGTTGAGGTTCCGCGGCGTCGACTAGGACGCCGCGGCGGCCAGCACCGATTTGGCGGCCCGCTTCTCGGCTAGCTTGGCGTCGCGCTCAAGCTTGCGTGCCTTGGCGTCTTCGAACTTCACACACGTCTGTTCGAGATCCTCGATCAGGATGCCCAGTTCGTCGCGCATGCGGGCGCCCTCGCCGGTGAAATCGTCACGTTCGAAGATCCGCCATTTCTTGAGTATCGGCATCACCACGTCATCGAGGTGGATTCGCGGGTCGTAGACCCCGCCCGTGGCGATGATGACGGCCTTGCGGCGGAATTCCGGAACCGTGTAGCCGGGCATCTTGAAGTTGTGCAGGATCCGGTGGACCGACTTGATCGCCTGATTGGGGGCGATGTCCAAGCCGGCCGCGCTGACGTCGCGGTAGAAGATCATGTGCAGGTTCTCGTCGTTGGAGATTCGTGCGAGCAACTGTTCGGCGACCGGTTCGTGGCATGCCTTGCCGGTATTGCGGTGCGAAACGCGCGTGGCCAGTTCCTGGAAGCTGACGTACATCACTGCGTCAAACAGGCTCTCGGCGAACAAGTCACCCTGCTGGTTCTGGCCGGGGCTGAAACCGCGGGTCATCTGTTCCATCCGGAGTTCTTCGAGTTCGACCGGATCGCAGTTGCGGGTGACCACCAGATAGTCCCGGATGGAGATGCCGTGCCGGTTCTCCTCGGCGGTCCACCGGTTGACCCAGTAACCCCACGGGCTGTCCATGGAGAAATTCATCGCGATCTCGCGGTGATAGGCCGGCAGGTTGTCCTCGGTCAGCAGGTTCTGCACCATCGCCACCCGGGCGACCTCCGAGAGCTTGGCCTGGTCGGGATCCCAGTCCTCGCCGCCGAGGGCGTAATAGTTCTTGCCGTCCGACCAGGGGATGTAGTCGTGCGGGTTCCAGTCTTTGGTCATCGACATATGGCGATTGATCAGCTTCTCCGCGACCGGTTCAAGTGCGCGAAGGAGGTCGATGTTGGGCAGGTCTGCAGACATGGCCCCTCCAATTATCTGTATCTCGTGGTTGCATCAATATATCTGTGTCTGCCGGTGACATTCAAGTGCCTGGGGGTCCGGAGTGTCGATCGGTGCTGCGCGTTCGCTGTTCTGACGGTATATTTCGCGCTACTGGTATGTGACGACCGGCATCACAGGTGGAGGTAAGCGCGGTGAAGAAAGTCATGGCACGCGGCCTTGGACTCGTCGGTGCTGCTACCGCGCTGTTCGCTCTTTTCGGCACCGGCTCGGCAGCGGCGATCAACGACTATGTCGGTCAGACCTACAACGATGCGGCGACGGCCATCAGTCAGGCCGGCCAGTCGCCTGTCATCGGAACCCGGTTCGGGAGCTTTCTCCCAACCGGCGCCTGCATCGTGAGCGGTTCGCGCACGGCTAGCTCGGCGGACTCCAGTGGCAACAGGACAAATCGAGTGTTGTTGGACCTGAACTGCAACTACATGTTCGCCCTCGCCGGTGTGCCGGGTAACTCCCTTGGCAGCCCGGAGGGCAGGGCCGCTCGCGCGGACGCCGAGAAGAAGCTCGCCGAACAACAGGCCCAGGCTCAGGCAGACCTGGAGGCCTCGCAGGCGGTGGCTGATCAGGCCGTGGCTTCCGACGGCAACGGCTAGCTTTTCGTCTCGAACGTCCGACGGTGTCCGCAAGCTGTCCGGTAAGCGGCGGCGGATATGACTTTCCGCCGAAGCCTTTGGGTCCGGAGTCGTTGACCTGGAAGCTGTTCGGCGATTGGCGGGGGTTGCTCCAGGGGCCGTGGGCCGGGTCCATGCAGAACATGCATCCGCAACTCGGGGCAGCGGTCAAGGACCATTCGATCTTCTTCACCGAACGCATTCCCAGGCTTTTCCGTTCGCTCTACCCGATCGGCGGCGTGGTGTTCGACGGTGACCGTGCGCCGATGACCGGGGCAGAGGTGCGTGACTACCACCTTCCGATCAAGGGTGTCGACGACCAGGGCCGCCGTTACAGCGCTTTGAACCCCGACGTGTTCTATTGGGCTCACGCCACGTTCTTCATGGGCACCATCCGCACGGCCGAACACTTCGGCGACGGGCTGACCGAGGAGGATAAACGGCAGCTGTTCGACGAGCACATCACCTGGTATGCGATGTACGGCATGAGCATGCGACCGGTGCCCGAGAGTTGGGAGGCATTCCAGGTCTACTGGGACCGGATGTGTCGAGAGGTGTTGGAGAACAACTGGGCGGCTCGCGAGGTACTCGATCTGTCAACTATGCCCAAACCACCTACCGCACAATGGATCCCCACCTGGCTGTGGTCGATGTACCTCAAGATGGCGGGACCTTTTGTGGTGTGGCTGACGGTCGGCCTGTACGACGAGCCGGTACGTGAGTTGATGGGGTACCAGTGGTCGGTCCGGGACGCGCGTCTGCACCTTCTGTTCGGTCGCGCCGTCAACGTGGTTTTCAAACTGCTGCCGCGGCGGCGACGAATGCATCCGCGGGCGCGGGCCGGCTGGGACCGCGCGCAGGGCCGGACGGCCGCGGACGCGCCGTTGCCGGAAACGCCGGCCCGGCACCTGCCTCCGCTCAAGGAGTGGGGGACGGGGATTCATTACGTCGGCGCTGTGAGCGTGTCAGCGGCATCGAAGGGGAACCGACAGTACGCAATTGATGCCCCGGCGTGCCCCCACTAGGACTCGAACCTAGGACCTGCGGATTAAAAGTCCGTAGCTCTA
>JBAXIA010000023.1:0-29081 GCA_037138615.1 Mycobacteriaceae bacterium
CGATCCACCGACTGGTGCTGCCGCGCGTGGCGGCGGCCATGTTCGTGGCCGTCCTACTCAACGGCGCCGTCATCACAATCGGCCTGGTGGGCAGCTTCATCTTCGGAGTCGGGCTGCAGAACCTCTCTGCCGGCGCCTACCTACAGACCCTCACCCTGCTGACCGGCCTTCCAGAGGTGATCATCTCGATAGCCAAAGCGTTGGCCTTCGGCCTCATCGCAGGTTTGGTCGGGTGTTACCGCGGCTTGACGGTGGGCGGTGGTGCCAAAGGCGTGGGAATCGCGGTGAACGAGACCCTGGTGCTGTGCGTGGTGGCATTGTTCGCGGTGAACGTGATCTTCACGACCATCGGTGTGCGGTTCGGAACGGGGCGATAGATGGCGACTGCGACAGCGAACGCGACGGTTGTCCGCACCCGGTTCCCCCGCGCCGCGCGCGATGCCGGAAAGCTGGCCAGCCTGCCCAGCCGATTCCTGGACAGCTGCGGCCGGGTTGCGTGGTTCGCCGTGCAGGCCGTCGGACAGATCGGTCACGCGCTGCGGTTCTACCGCAAGGAGATCGTGCGCCTGATTGCCGAGATCGGCATGGGTGCCGGTGCCATGGCGGTGGTCGGTGGCACCGTCGCCATCGTCGGATTCGTCACGCTGTCAGCAGGATCGCTGATCGCCATCCAGGGCTTCGCGTCCCTGGGCAATGTCGGGGTGGAGGCCTTTACCGGCTTCCTGGCCGCCATGGTCAACGTCCGACTGACAGCACCGGTCGTGACCGGCGAGGCGCTGGCGGCCACAGTCGGTGCCGGTGCCACGGCTGAGATTGGGGCCATGCGGATCTCCGAGGAGATCGACGCACTGGAGGTGATGGGCATCAAGAGCATTTCCTACCTGGTGTCCACCCGCATCATCGCCGGCAGCGTGGTGATCATCCCGCTCTACGCGATGGCGCTCATCATGGCTTTCCTGTCCGCGCAGTTGACCACCACCGTCCTCTACGGGCAGTCCGGCGGAACCTATTCGCACTACTTCCACACCTTCCTGCGGCCCAACGACGTGTTCTGGTCGTTCATCGAGGTCATCATCATTTCGGTGATCGTGATGGTCAACCACTGCTACTTCGGCTACACCTGTAGCGGCGGCCCGGTGGGCGTGGGTGAGGCTGTGGGCCGCTCGATGCGTACCTATTGGTGGTGGTCCAGTTCGTGGTTCTGTTCGCTTCGTTGGCGCTCTACGGCACCAACCCGAACTTCAACCTGACGGTGTAGCGGCGCATGACAGCTCCCCTGAACAGTGAACGTCGCGCTCCGCTGAAGTTGGCCGGCATCATCCTGCTGATCATCCTGGCGCTCATCTTCACGTACGTCAGTCTGCAGTTCCGCGGCAAGCTGACGCCGACCACTCAACTGACGGTGATGTCGAGTCGGTCCGGTCTGGTGATGGATCCCAACTCGAAGGTCACCTACAACGGCGTCGAGATCGGCCGGGTCAAAAACATCTCGGCACAGGTCGAGAACGGCAAGGAAGCCGCGAAGCTACTCCTTGAGGTCAACCCTCGGTTCATTCCGCTCATCCCGTCGAATGTGAATGCCGATATCCAGGCCACCACAATCTTCGGTAATAAGTACGTCGCGCTCAGCAGCCCGGCCAACCCAAGTCCCGCGCGGATCACCAGCTCCGATGTCATCGATGCCCGCAGCGTGACCGTCGAGTTCAACACACTGTTCGAGACCGTCACCAACATCGCGGAGAAGATCGACCCGGTCAAGCTCAATCTCACACTGTCGGCGGCTGCGGAGTCCTTGACCGGCCTGGGCGGCAGGTTGGGCAAGTCGCTGGTGAACGCCAACGCGGCGCTCAAAGAACTCAACCCCCGCCTTCCGCGACTGCAGTTAGCCAACCAGAAACTGGCTGACGTGGCTGATATCTTCACCGCGTACAGCCCGGATTTCTTCGATGCCCTCGACAACTCGCTGACCACCGCGCGCACGATCAACGCGCAACGGGGCGATCTCGATGCCGCGCTGTTGGCGGCCGCCGGATTCTCAAACACCGGTGCCGATGTGTTCGAGCGCGGCATGCCGTATTTCGTTCGGGCCATGTCGGATCTGGTTCCGACGTCGAAGCTGCTCGACACCTACAGCCCTGAACTGTTCTGCATGATCCGCAACTACGCGGATCTCGTGCCATTGGCGAACGCCTCGTTCGGCGGCAACGGCTACTCGCTGGACAGCGTCGCCGAGCTGCTGGGCGCGCCGAACCCCTACGTGTATCCGGAGAACCTCCCCCGCATCAACGCTCGCGGTGGGCCGGCCGGCGCGCCGGGTTGCTGGCAGCCCATAACCAAGGACTTCTGGCCCGCGCCGACCCTGGTGGCCGACACCGGTGCGTCGATCGCGCCCTACAACCACTTCGAACTCGGTCAGCCGTTCCTGCAGGAATATATCTGGGGACGCCAAATCGGGGAGCAGACCATCAACCCATGAGATACACGTCGACCACCGTCAAACTCGGCATCTTCTCACTGGTGCTGCTGCTCTGTACTGCGCTGCTCATCGTCGTCTTCGGGCAGCTGCGTTTCGAGCGGTACAACACGTACTCGGCGGAGTTCAGCAACGGCAGTGGGCTGCGGCCGGGTCAGTTCGTGCGGGCCGGTGGCGTCGAGGTCGGCAAGGTCGCCAATGTTGCGCTGACGGACAACGGACAGCGCGCGCTGGTCACCCTCTCCGTTGACAAGTCGCTGCCGCTGTATCAGTCGACGACCGCCCAGATTCGCTATGCGGATCTGATCGGCAGCCGCTTCGTCAATCTCGACCGCGGCACCGGAGAGGGATCCGACCGGGTGCTCTCACCTGGCGGGTTCATCCCGCTGGCCCGTACTTCGCCGGCGCTGGACCTCGATGCTCTGATCGGTGGTTTCAAGCCGCTGTTCAAGGCGCTGGATCCAGAGAAGGTCAACACCATCGCCACCTCCCTGGTCACCGTGTTTCAGGGCCAGGGCGGCACCATCAACGACATCCTCACGCAGACAGCGCAATTGACGTCGACGCTGGCCGAGAAGGACCAGGCAATCGGTGAGGTGATCACCAACCTCAACACCGTGTTGGGAACGGTTGCCAAGCACCAGCAGGAATTCGATTCGACGGTCAATAACTTCGAGATCCTCATCACCGGCCTTAAGAACCGAGCCGACCCGCTGTCCGGCGCGGTCGCCGATATCAGCAACGCGTCAGGGACACTGGCCACCCTGCTGCGCGACGACCGTCCGCTGCTGCAATCAGCCACCAGCTATATCGAGACCATCCAGCAGCCGTTCGCCGACGCACCGGAGAAGTTGGACAAACTGCTGGCGGACTACCCTGCTGCGGCCACACTCATCGGTCGCACGGGTGGCATCTACGGTGACTTCCAAAACTTCTACCTCTGCGATATCAAACTGAAGCTCAACGGGCTTCAGCCGGGTGGCCCGGTTCGGACTGTCACCATCACCAAGCAGCCGTCTGGCAGGTGCACGCCGAAATGAGAACTCTCGAAGGCTCTGACCGGATTCGCAACGGCCTGATCGGTCTGGTGGTGTTGCTCATGGTCGTCGGCGTGGGCCAAAGTTTCGCCAGCGTCCCGATGCTCTTCGCCAAGCCGATGTACTACGCCCACTTCGCCGATTCGGCCGGGTCCGGTCCGGGTGACAAGGTCCGCGTCAGCGGCGTCGACGTCGGACAGATCAAGTCACTTAAGATCGACGGTGACCGGGTCAAGGTCGGGTTCACCCTTGGGGACCAACGCATCGGGTCGGACAGCCTGGTGTCGATCCGCACCGACACCATCCTCGGCAAACGGGTGATGGAGATCGAGCCGCGCGGCAACAAGCCTCTGCCGGTCGGCGCCCTGCTTCCCCTGGAGCAGAGCACCACTCCGTATCAGCTGTACGACGCGTTCTCTGATCTCACAAAGACCACGGCCGGCTGGGATCTTGAATCAGTGAAGAAGTCGTTGAACGTGTTGAGTGAGACCCTCGACCAGACCTCTCCGCAGCTGAGCAAGGCACTCGACGGTGTCGCCCGATTCTCCGACACCATCGGCAAGCGCGACCAGGAGTTCAAACAGCTTCTCGCCCAGGCGAACAAGGTCGCAGGTGTGCTGGGTAATCGCAGTGAACAGATCAACCGCCTGGTGGTCAACGCCCAGGCGCTGCTCGCCTCATTGAACAGCCGCGGCCAGGCCATCGACTATCTGTTGCAGAACGTCTCCGAGGTATCGAGGCAGTTCGCCGGATTCATCGACGACAACCCGAACATCAATCACGTACTGACGCAGCTGAATACGATCAGCGACGTGCTCGTCAAGCGCAAGCAGGACTTCGCCGACGCGATCACCATCGCCTCCAAGATCATGAGCGGCCTGTCTGAGTCGGTCGCCTCGGGCCCGTACTTCAAGACCCTCGTGGTGAACCTGCTGCCCGGCCAACTCATGCAGCCGTTCATCGATGCGGCGTTCAAAGAGCGCGGCATCGATCCCCAGGAGTTCTGGCGCAACGCCGGTCTGCCCGCTTTCCGATTCCCGGATCCCACCGGGGCCACCCAGGCCAACGGCGCTCCGCCGATGCCGCCGCAGGTCCTGGAAGGTACGCCGGAGTTCCCGGGTCCGGCCGTGGGCCCCGGCTCGCCCTGCTCCTACACGCCGACCGGTGGCAGCATGACGCCGGGCAACCCGCTGCCGTGTGCCGCCGCGACAGAGGGCCCCTACGGCCCCGTACCCGGTGGGTTCGGACCGCCCAATATCGCGGTCTCCGCACCGGTTGCCGACTCCCCGACGGTGAACCACGGCGTGCCGTCGGGTCTCGTGCCCGGTGAAGAAGGCCCGACGGTGATCGGCCTGCCCGGTCCGGCACTGGCGCCCGGCCCGCCGGGAGCGCGCACCGTGCCGGTGCCGGCCGATCCCGCGGCGGTCGCGCCCGTCGATATGGGAGGGCAGTAGGCGATGTCCATCTTCAACTTCCGTAACAGGGATCTGTCCAAGATTTCGCGCGGCTCGGTGATCGTGGGCACGCTCGCGGTCATCCTTGGACTGATCGCCGCGTTCGTGGGCTGGAACCTGTACAAGAAGGCGGCCACCACCACCGTCGTCGCCTACTTCGCCGATGCCCTGGCGGTGTACCCCGGCGACCGGGTGCAGATCATGGGCGTCAAGGTCGGCAACGTGGACAGCGTCGAGCCGGCCGGCGACAAGATGAAGGTCACGCTGAGCTTCGACAGCCAGTACAAGGTACCGGCGGATGCGATCGCCTCGGTCCTCAACCCGACCGTGGTTGCCTCCCGCGTGATTCAGCTGTCCCCGCCCTATACCGGCGGTCCGGCGTTGGCGGACAACGCGGTGATTCCGCTTGAGCGCACCCAGGTGCCGGTGGAGTGGGATGACATCCGCAACCAGCTGAATACGTTGGTCACCGAACTCGGCCCGACCCCCGGCCAGCCGAAGGGCCCGCTGGGTGATTTCATCGAATCGCTGGCCGACGGCCTCAACGGCAAGGGCAAGCAGCTCAACACGACCTTCCGGGCACTCAGCGATGCGATGGGCGCACTGGGCCAGGGCCGCGGCGACCTGTTCGGAGTCACCAAGAGCCTGGCGCTGTTCGTCAACGCTCTGCATCAGAGCGATCAGCAGATAGTCGCCCTGAACACTGGCCTGGCGACCTTCACGGGTTCGCTCACTAACTCCGACCAGGAGTTGGCCAACGCGGTCAGGGATATCGACACCCTGCTCAAGACCGCACGAAAGTTCGTCGACGACAACGGATCTCTGCTCGCCACAGACGTCAACAACCTCTCCGAGGTCACCACAGCGCTGCTGCAGCCTGCGCCGCGCAACGGCATCGAGACGGTGCTGCACGTCTACCCGAACCTGGCCGGCAATATCAACGAGATCTATCACCCGTCACACGGCACCATCCAGGGTGTGCCGGCAATCGCCAGCTGGGCCAACCCGATCCAGTTCGTCTGTAGCGCAATCCAGTCGGCCAGTCGGCTCGGCTACCAGGATTCGGCGGAACTGTGCGCCCAGTACCTGGGACCGATCTTCGACGCGACCAAGTTCAACTTCGCGCCGCTGAGCCTGAACCAGTTCTCCGGCGCCGAGACGCTCCCGAAGTACGTCGCCTACTCCGAGGAGCGGCTGCGTCCGCCATCGGGCTACAAGGACACGACGGTGCCCGGCATCTGGTCGCGGGACACCCTGTTCTCGCATGGCAACTCCTCCACCGTCCCGTGGCAGGGTCCGCTGGGCGTGCCGGACTGGATCGTGGCGCCCGGCATGCAGGGTGTTGAAGTGGGACCCTTCACCGGGCCCATGCTGACACCTGATTCCCTGGCAGCACTCATGGGCGGACCCGATCCCGTCTCGGTTCCGCCGGCCGGCCCTCGGGGCGGCGCGCCGCCGAACTCCTACGACGGCTTCGGCAACCAGAACAACCCGCTGCCGCCGCCGTGGTACCCGGGCCCGATTCCGCCGCCGGCGCCCGGGGTGGATGTCGTGCCCGGACCGCTACCGGCTTCCCAGCAGATCGGCCCGCCCGCACCTGCTGCGGCGGCTCCCGGTCCGATGCTGCCTGCTGAGATGGGGGCCGGATAGTGACGTCATCGATGAACACCGCGTTCATGAAATCCGCTCGCCGGATGGGCTGGCGTGCTGCGGTCCTGCTCGTCGTGGCAATGGTGCTGACGTCATGCGGGTGGCGCGGAATCGCCAACCTCGCGGTTCCGGTCGGACCCGGCACCGGCAAGGGCGGGATGACGGTGTACGTCCAGGTTGCCGACACGCTGGCGCTCAACACGAACAGTCGGGTCCGGGTGGCCGATGTCTTCGTGGGCACGGTCCGCGAGATCCGACTCAATGACTGGGTTCCGACCCTGACCCTGTCGCTGGAGCCGGGAATCAAACTGCCCGCCAATGCCACGGCCAAGATCGGGCAGAGCAGCATCCTGGGCACCCAGCATGTGGAACTGGCCGCACCGGCGGACCCGTCGCCCCAACCGCTGCGCGACGGGTCGACGATCCCGCTCAAGAACTCCTCGGCGTTCCCGACTATCGAGCGCACCCTGGCCAGTCTCGCCACGGTGCTGCGCGGCGGCGGCATCCCGAACCTGGAGATCATCCAGACCGAGGTCAGCAATCTGCTCACCGGCAATGCCGATCAGATCCGGGATTTTCTGAACAACCTGAACACCTTCACCGATCGGCTCAACCAACAGCGCGGTGACATCGCCAGGGCGATCGAATCGACCAACACTTTGTTCAAGTACGTCGCCAGCCGCAACAGCACCCTTGACCAACTGCTGGTTGATCTACCTCCGCTGGTGGACTATCTGGCCGGTGCCAAGGACCGGATCACCGATACGGTGCTCGCCCTCGGGCGCTTCAACAAGGTGACCGGCGAGGCGTTGGCGGCCGCCCAAACCGACCTGAATACCAACCTCACGATGTTGCAGCGGCCGCTCAAGCAACTGGGCCGTGGTGCGCCGTACTTCCTGGAGGCGATGAAGTTGATCGTCACCAACCCCTACCCCCTGGACGGCATTCCGAAGGCGATGCGAGGCGATTACATCAACCTCTCACTGACGGCGGATCTGACGCTCAGCTCCCTGGATAACGGGTTGCTGACCGGCACCGGCTTCTCGGGCATGTTGCGGGCACTGGAGCAGTCATGGGGCCGGGATCCGCAGACGATGATCCCGGATGTCCGTTTCACCCCGCACCCGAACATGACCGACGGCGGCGGACCGTTCGTCGAGCGTGGCGAGTGAGTGAGGGGATGAACCGATGCTGACTCGCTTTATCAAGTTCCAGTTGGTGACCTTCATCGTCCTGACGGTGCTGGCTCTGGTAGGCCTGAGCATCTACTACCTGCGCCTGCCCAGCCTTGCCGGAATCGGTGAGTACAACCTCACCGTTGATCTGCCGTCCGCGGGCGGGCTGTACAAGACGTCGAACGTGACCTACCGAGGTGCCACGATCGGCTCGGTGACCGACCTCGTTCCCACCGAGAAGGGCGCTCGGGCCACCCTGCGCATCGGTGACAAGTACAAGATTCCGGTGGATGCCAGCGCCAATGTGCGATCGGTGACGGCGATCGGCGAGCAGTATCTGGACCTGGTGTCGGATGGGAAGTCGGGCCAGTACTTCAAGCCCGGCCAGACCATCACCAAGAGCACGGTTCCGCAACCGGTGGGTCCGGCCTTGGACGCGGCCTACAGGAACCTCGCCGCACTGCCGGCGGACAAGATCCCCACCCTGTTGGACGAGACGGCACAGGCCTTCGGTGGCCTGGGTCCGACACTGCAGAAGCTGACCGAAAACACGTCGCTGTTCGTTGATGAACTCAATAACAACATCACGGATATCAACGACCTCGTGGACAATTCGCCGCCACTGTTGGACACCCAGATCCAGTCTGCGGACGCGATCTACCGGTGGGCAGCCAACCTCAACTCGCTGACGGCGCAGGGCAAGGCGCAGGACCCGGCGTTGCGCAGCACTCTGCAACAGGCCGCGCCGACCGCCCAGGCGCTCAACACCCTGTTCATCGACGTCAAAGACAGCCTGCCGCAGACGCTGGCCAATCTCGAGATCATCATCGAGATGCTCAAGCGCTACAACAAGGGTGTGGAGCAGACGCTGGTGATGCTGCCGCAGGGTGCGGCTGCCGGCCAAACGGTGGCTGGTTCGTACAAGAACCAGGCCTCGCTGGACCTCGGCTTGGCGCTCAACCAGCCGCCGCCGTGCCTGACCGGGTTCCTGCCCGCCAGTCAATGGCGAGCACCAGCCGACACCAGTGTGAAACCGGTGGAGGACGGGCTCTACTGCAAGATCCCGAAAGACACGCCGGCAAACTCGGTTCGCGGCGCGCGCAACTTCCCGTGCGTGGACGTGCCCGGAAAGCGCGCAGCGTCGCCGCTTGAATGCCGCAGCAACGAACCGTACACACCGCTGGGCACCAACCCGTGGTACGGCGATCCGAACCAGATCGTCAACTGCCCGGCACCGGGAGCGCGCTGCGATCAGCCGGTCAATCCGGGCACGGTGATTCCCGCGCCGAGTGTCAACAACGGAATGAATCCGCTAGCGTCGGAATTGCTGCCGCCGTCGGCGCCGCCGGCGCAGGACCCGCTGTCCACACCGGGTTCGGGTACCGTGCAGTGCAACGGGCAACAGCCCAACCCGTGCAACTACACCCCGACGCCTACCTCGGCGACGAACACGTCGGCGGTCTATGACGCCCAGACCGGGGATATCGTCGGGCCGGATGGTACGACGTACACCGTCAAGAACTCGACCAGTACAGGAGACGACGGATGGAAGGAGATGCTGGCTCCGGTCAGCTGA
Source organism: Mycobacteriaceae bacterium (assembly GCA_037138615.1). GTDB lineage: Bacteria > Actinomycetota > Actinomycetes > Mycobacteriales > Mycobacteriaceae > Mycobacterium. Next base: position 9,366 of record JBAXIA010000023.1, read on the forward strand.
CCCCAACCCCGCCATTGACGGTGCCTGAACAGCCCGAGTCGGAGCTGAGTTCCGGACGCTTTCTGGTTCGTACGGCCACAGCGCTGTTGGCGGCGAGTGTTGCGTTGATCGTCGCCGGCGTGCTTGCCTGGGTCTCGAACCGACACGGTGCAGTGGCCGCCCGCGACGAAGTCGTGGCCGTCGACATGGCCAAGGACTGCATCGCGGCCACCCAGGCCCCCGATACCAAAGCGATGACCGAGAGCCAGCGCAAGATCATCTCCTGCACCACCGACAATTACGCACCGCAGGCGAATCTCTACAGCAGCCTGCTGACCGAGGCGTATCAGACGGTGAACGCGAAGGTGAAGATCGCCGATATCCGGGCAGCCGCGGAGAGGCACAACCCGGACGGTTCGATCGACGTCCTGGTTGCCACCCGCGTCAGTATGTCCAATGTGCAGGAGAAGGACCAGGAGTTGAGCTATCGACTGAGGGTGCGGATGGCGCCTGTCGATGGCACCTACAAGATCGACAGTATCGAGCCGGTGGGCAAGTGACAGTGACGCTCGACGTGGCCGGGACGGCGTCGTGGGCGGCTCGGGCCGGGGCCTTCACCATTGACGTGATCTTCGGCCTGGGCGTCGTTGCGACTGCTCTTCTGGTCTGCCTGTCGGCTCCGCCACAGGGTTGGCTGTGGTGGCTGACCCTGGTGACCGGCGGTGCGGCATTAATGGCCGTGCTGGTCAACCGATTGCTGTTGCCTGCCGCGACCGGGTGGAGCTTTGGCCGTTCTGTTTTCGGCATCGCGGTCGTCTCTCAGGCCGGCGATGCCGTCAGCCCCTGGCGACTGCTGCTGCGCGACATGGCGCACGTGCTTGATACCGCGCCGCTTTTCCTCGGCTGGCTGTGGCCACTGGTGGACTCGCGCGGCCGGACCTTTGCGGACTTTCTTGTTCGCACCGAAGTTCACCTCATCGAAGGCGACCGCCCCGACTGGCGCACGCGGGTGTTCACAGCGATCGCGGCGGCGGCCGGACTTGCCACCGTGACAGCCGGGGTGGGGTATCTGGGCGTCTATCGTCAGGAATTGGCCGTCGCCCAAGCCCGCGAGCAGATCGCCGTGCAGGGCCCGAAGATTGTCGCCGACATGCTCACCTACCAGGCCGCGAATCTCCAGGACGACTTTGCCCGCGCGCAGTCATTGGTGACGGACGGCTACCGGCCGACCTGGACCGCCCAACAGGACGCCATCCGCAAGGCCGGCGCGGTGGACAACGACTACTGGGTCACCAATAGTGCCGTGCTGGAGTCGACGAAGAACCGCGCGACGATGCTGCTGTTGCTGCAGGGACAGCGCGGCATAGCAGGAAATCAGCGGTTTATCAGCGCGTCGGTTCGAGTCGCCTTCGAGAAAGCGTCGTCCGGTGACTGGCGGGTGTCTGATCTCACCGTACTGACCGCGCCTAAATCCGGCGGGGGTGGCGGATGAGTCCACTGCGCCGGCTCACCCCGGCTGATCGGGAAACCGCGTTCCGCGTGCCCGACCCCGAGCCCCGCCGTCGCACGCTGGCAGTGGTTGCAGCGGCTGCGGGGGTCGCGGTGGTTCTGAGCGTCACGGTCGCAGCGCTGATCTTCACCAAACACGAGAGCGTGCACCGTGCGCAGATCCGCGATGCTGATGTACTCGCCTTCGTGAAATCTTTCGTCACCAACTACACCTCGCCGGATCCATTCCACGCCAACGACTATGCCAATTCGGTGTTGGCCCAGGGCACCGGTAAGTTCGCCAAGGCTTTCGATGAGAGTATCGACGGGATCGTCATTCAGGTAGCCCAAGCCGAACGAGGGTTCGGCGCCGTTCAGGAAATCGGGATCGAACGCTGGAATGACGACGCCAGTGTCGATGTCATCGCCGTGGCGATGATGACGACCAAGATGCCGGACGGCAAGCCCATCGAGAGTCCAAGCCGATGGGTGGTCACCGCTACCAAGGAGGGGGAGCAATGGAAGGTCAGCGACCTGAAGCAGGTGATCTGAGTGACGAATCGGCCGTCGACTCATCGACTCCTGCTGAAACGCCCAAGGAACCCAAGGAACCCTCAGCCCTCCGAAAATGGTTGGTGCGCAACAAAACACGGGTTGCAATCGCATCGACGGCGGGATTGTTCGTCATTGCGGGTGGCTTCGTCGGTGCGGCGGTGCAGCCCTACCTCGCGGATCGTGCCACCGTAGCCACCAAAGAGAAGATCGCGCGGACGGCCGCCGACGCCATCACGACGCTGTGGAGTTACACCCCGGACAATATGGATAAGTTGTCAGATCGCTCGGCCAAATACCTCGGTGGCACCTTCGGGCAGGAGTATCGCCGCTATGTCGACGCGATCGCGCCCACCAACAAGCAGGCCAAAATAACCAGCAATACCCAGGTTGTGGCCGCCGCGGTCGAGTCGCTGCGCGGTTCGGAGGCCACCGCGTTGGTGTACACCAACACCACCTCGACCACGCCGCAGACCAACAACATCCCGTCGATTAAGTACCTGTCCTACCGGCTCGAACTGCAGCGTGAGGGCCGGGACTGGCGGGTTATCAAGATGACCACCGTGACGTCACTGGACCTGACTCCGAAGCTTTAGTTGAACGCTCTAGTTGAACGCCAACCAGCTCGGGAGCGCACGTTCGCGGGCGTCGCAGAGGACCGCCACGGTGTCGCAGGATCCCCTGGGCGAACCGGCGCCGGCCCACATCCCGCCGGTATCGCGGCGCAGCACGATTGATGAGGAGCCGCCGCCATCGAGTAGCACCGCGGTGTCACTGCTCAAGCCGCGGACCAGGTCCTGAATCTGATCGGGCGTGTAGCTGCCACCCTGGAAGACGTACATCTCGTCTTTGTCCCGGGCGTAGGCGACCGCCGTCCTGGCCGCGCTCGGACCGGAATCATTGAGCTGCCCGGTGTCTCCGGGAGCCAACAACTTCAGACCACTGACGGCGACGAACCGGGTACCGTTCGCGACCAGGTTGTTGATCACCGGGGAGGCAGCGTCGTAGTCGTTCGGTGCCTTCGGCGTCACCACGAACGGCGCGCCGCGCACCGGAAGGATCAGTGTGCTCAGTGCCGTCCAGACCTCGTCACCACCGGAGAGCGCCTGTTTGCCGGCATAGGCCAGGGTCCCGGTCACCGCCATGTTCGCCCGGCCCAGGCCCGCGGTGTTGTCGATATAAGCCCCGAGCGGGGAGCTACACCCGGTGTTCTTCCAGGACCCGGCCTGCTGTGAGCGGACGTCGAAGAAGTTCGCGTTGATGGCGATGGTGGGTTGTCCGAGTGCCTGCCAGGCCTGTAGCGGGGCGTAGGTTTCCGACGCCTGCAGCAGACCTTCGGAGGTGCGGGCCCCGGGTGTCCGCTCACATCGAGCCTGGGCACCCTGGTGGGTGTCGACCAGGAGCCGTGGCGCGATTCGTTGGGAGGCCGACTTCACGACCATCAGATGCCCGCCATTGGTCATCTCGTACCAGTCGCCGGCGGCATTGAGCATCGGCGCCGGGAAGCCGTTGCCGAAGTTGTAGACCAGGTAACTGCCCCGGGTGGCCGCAATGGCCGCCGCCAGCTGCTCGCGGCCGGCGGCGGCGGCGGCCGACGGGCAGTGGGCCGTGGCCAGCATTACGCAGGCAACCACCGCCAGACACCCGGTGCGGATGCGACTAAGGGTGGTGGCAGGGCGTGACACGGGAATAACGATAACCCCGTACGTAACACTGTCAACATCCGTAACGGCCAGGTCACTGTTCGACCGCGGGCGTATTACGAAGTGCCCCAGCAGAATTGAACCAGCAGAATCCGTCCGCGGGTCTCAGGCCCCCGGGCGCTTCCTCCAGCGTTCCTCATAAGCCGCGATCTCGTGCGGTTCGTCCATGCTCTCGCGGATCATCGCCCTCTCACGGCGGATGACCGATCGCATGGTGAGCCAGATCAGCACGATCAGTGCGACGGCCGCGATAATGATGTAGATGGCTGTGAAGTCCGCACTGCCCATCGTGGTCCCCGATCTCGTTGTAGCCGTGCCCGGTGTCCGGTGCCAAGATCATCGTCGACCGGATTTGGGTTTGTGCGGTGCAGAATCATGAAATTTTTATGATCGGCTTCTGGAGAGTGGCGCGGTGCCGATTCATTCACCCGGTGGCCCCGGCTACCCTCGGCTGATGGTCACAGCGCGCACTGAGCGGACGTTCACAGGATCAGGCGGGGTCAGCGTCGTCTACGACGTGTGGACCCCGGATCGCGAACCGCGCGGTGTGGTCATCCTGGCGCACGGATACGGCGAGCATGCGCGCCGCTACGACCACGTCGCACAACGGTTCGCCGACGCCGGCCTGGTGACCTACGCCCTCGACCACCGCGGCCATGGTCGCAGCGGGGGAAAACGCGTCCGCGTCCGCCACATGTCGGAGTTCGTCTCCGACTTCCGATCCCTGGTCGTCACCGCGACCGCGGAGAACCCGCGGCTGCCGCGAGTCGTGCTGGGCCACAGTATGGGCGGCGGGATCGTGCTCGCCTATGGCGCGCAGTACCCGGACTCCTACGACCTGATGGTGCTGTCCGGTCCGGCGATCGCCGCCCACACCGGGGTGTCCAAAGCCAAGGCGCTGCTGGGCAAGGCGGTTGGTTCGCTACTTCCCGATCTGCCGATTGAGCAGATCGATCCGGATGCGGTGTCCCGTGATCCTCAGGTGGTGGCGGACTACCGGGCCGACCCACTGGTGTATCGCGGGAAGATTCCAGCCGGTATCGGCAAGGCGCTGCTGGTAGTGGGGGAGACCATGCCGCGACTGGCCGGCGGTATCACCGCGCCGCTGCTGGTGGTGCATGGCGGTCAGGACCGGCTGGTGGCTGCCGCGGGCAGCGAGTCGCTCGTGCGGTGCGTGGGTTCTCGCGACGTCGAACTCAAGGTGTATCCGGAGCTGTTCCACGAGGTGTTCAACGAACCCGAGCGCGACGTGGTGCTCGATGATGTGACCGGATGGATCGCGGCCCGGCTGTGATCCGGCGACTGCTGGTCGCGGTGCTTGCCGTGATCCTGGTGGCCGGGTGCGCGCGCAACAGCGCCGCCGAGTGGGTCGAGGACGAGGTGAGCTTCGACGCCGCCGGGTTGACCGTGCACGGCACCTACCGCCACCTGTCCGGCAGTGGTGCGGGCCCGGCCGCCCTACTCATCTCCGAGAGCGGCCGCACCGACCGCAATGGCGATAACAATGTCGCCGGTCCGGTCGGCAATATGCGGCAGCTTGCGGAGTTTCTCTCCGGCCGCGGCGTGGCGACGCTGCGCTACGACAAGGTCGGTACCGGCGCCACCGGCCTCGGCCCGTTCGCCGCCCGCCCCGCCGATGTCGGAAGTGCGGTCTACACCGACGGCGCCCGGGCGGCAGTACGGTTCCTGGCCGGGCAGGCCGGCACCGATGCCGGCCGCATCTCGGTCTACGCCGTGGGCGAGGGCACGATCCACGCGATGTCGCTGGCCGATGACACCTCGCCCGGTGCCCCGAGGATCCACTCACTGGGGCTGCTACAGCCGTTGCCCGCGCGCTACCTCGATCTGATCACCGGCCGGGTGCGGGCCGATGTGACGGCCGCTGTGCGCGCCGGCGGTAAGACCCAGCAGCAGGCTGATGCTGTCCTGGCCGCCTGGTCGGCCGCGGTCGTGCAGGCCCGCACCACCGGGACGGCGCCGGCCACGCTGCCCGAGGGACTCGGTGCGATCCTGGGTCCGGGCAACGTCAAGGCGGTTGTTGAGTCCGACGCGATCGACCCCGTCGAGTTGGCATCCCGCATCCCGGCAGGCACGCCGGTTCTCCTCACCTGCTCGGACTCCGACGCCCAGGCCGGGTGCGCGGATATCGCACCGTTGGCTGACGCGTTGGCGCAGACCGCGCTGCAACTGGTTAAGCTCACCGGGGTCAGCCACGTCCTGCGTGATGACCCCAGCGACAGTGTCGCCAACTATGCCAACAAAGGCCCGCTGGCACCCCAACTCACCGCCGCGTTGGATCAGTTCGTCACGAAGTAGTCAATCCGAGGAGGACACCGTGGCCATGTCAGTTCGGTCGCCTGTGATCACAGCCGCCGCCGCGGTCATCGGGGCCAGCGCCATAGTCGGAACCTCCCTACAACCGGTGCAACAACCGGTGCCCGCAGTATCGCTGCCGTCAGCGTCGGCGGTAACCCTGGTCGGGTTCGCCAGTCCGCTGAGTCAGCTGTTCGGCACGCTGAACATGGCGAGCAACTATCTGTTCAGCTCCGCCGACCCCACCGCGGCGAATGCGTGGCCGTACGCACAATTCGGCACGTACTGGGGTGTGCCGCCGGCGGCCTACCCGGTACTTCCCGGAATCCTCAGCGAGAACGGTCTGGGCGGCTACTCGGCCGTCGGTGTGATTCCGCAGATCATCAATGACGCCCTGCCCGCGCTGAGCCAACTCGGCAGGAACGGATCCGATTACCTTGAGACCACCGGCAACGCGGTGGCCACCGCGGGTATCGCGATCAGCCAGGGTGTGTGGGACTTTCCCTCAGCGATGCTCACCGCCGTACAACAGGCTGGCGCCGGTGATGTGACCGCGGCACTGGCGACATTGAGTGCGGCGATACTGGGCCCGATCACCACCGCCGGCACAGCACTGCTCGCCGCTGGCACCTACGTTCTGACGGGTGTGACAACCCGGGCGGCGGCCTTTCTGGCGGGTCTCACGGCACCGCGAGCATACGGACTCGCCGTGGGTGGTGTCCCACTGCTGATCCGCAAGGCGATCGCGATAACACGAACCGTGCTGACCGACCTCGCCACCCTGAATGTCGAAGGAGCCTGGAACGCGGGCATCGAGGGACTCCTGGGCCCGTCTGGTGTGATCGGCATGGCACTGAACATCACCATTGGCGCCGGTGTGCAGACCGGACCGATCACCAGCAGCCCGGCGACGCGGGACGAACTTTCCGCCAACTACATACCGGGTGTTCGCACCGCGGTTCAGGCGGATTTGAAGAACGTAGCCGCCAGCCTGGCGGTGCCCAACCCGGCGCCACCGGTTCCGTCGCCGGTCGTGTCGTCGGGGGCCGGAAGCGCGGGGGCCGGAACCTCGGGGGCGGCCGCCCGATCGACTGCGCTGGGTTCCACGACTGTGGTGGGTAAGCGGCCGATCCAACACCGGGTGTCGAGAAAAACCGACACGGCCGCCGATGCCAGAGGCGTGAATCCGTAAGTTGCACCTCGGAGATTGTTGATGAATTCCGGTGTGGGGAAATCTCACCGGTGAGTGGATCGGGATCGGTGAGGATGTCGCTGCTGTCGCCTAGCGTGGCGCCATGACCGAGGACAGGATGCTCGCCCGCATCGCCGCCCTGCTTCGCCAGGCCGAAGGTACCGATAACACCCATGAGGCCGAGGCCTTCATGGCTGCCGCACAACGTCTGGCGACCATGACATCGATCGATCTTGCGGTGGCGCGCGCCCACGCGGCCTCCCGCACGGCCGCCCAGGTTCCGACCCAGCGGACGATCACCATCGGCGAACCGGGTAGCCGCGGGTTGCGCACCTACGTCCAACTGTTCGCGGCGATCGCCTTGGCCAACGATGTCCGGTGTGACGTGGCGTCGAATTCGACGTTCGTCTATGCCTACGGGTTCGCCGAGGATATCGATGCCAGCCATGCGCTGTACGCCAGCCTGGTGGTGCAGATGGTGCGCTCCTGTGACGCCTACCTGGCGACCGGCGCGCACCGGCCCACGCCCACCATCACCGCGCGGCTCAACTTCCAACTCGCCTTCGGTACCCGGATCGGTTCTCGGCTCTCCGAAGCCCGTGACGAGGCCAAGCGGGAGGCGACCAAATCCCGCAGGGCGGCTCCCGGGACCGCGATCGCGTTGCGCAACAAGGAAATCGAGCTTCGCGACCACTATCGCGCCGAGTCCAAGGCCCGGGGCACCTGGCGGGCCACCAGTGCCACGGCGGGTTATTCGTCGGCCGCGCGCCGCGCCGGTGACCGCGCCGGACGCCAAGCCCGGTTGGGCTCCAGCCCCGAATTGCCGGGTTCGCGGCCCCGGCTGCCGCGGTGAGCGCCCGAGACAGTCAACGTTCTCGGGTCTACGCGGCCGAGGGGTTCGTCCGCACCCTCTTCGACCGCGCCGCCGAGCACAGTTCGCGCGCCATCGACTTCTTCGGTGATCCGATCACCCTGCCGCCCGAAGCACGGTTTGCCTCCATGGAGTCCGTGCAGCGTTATCTCGACGCGGTGCTGGCGCTGCCGGCCGTGACTGCCCGCTGGCCGGGGCGCAGCCGGATCGCCGTTCGTCCCCGGCGTTCTGCGACAGCTGCCCATTATGAAAACCGTGACGGCACAGGCGTTATCGCGGTTCCGGAGCGTGGTGCCAGCGGCTGGGCGATGCGTGAACTGGTCGTCCTCCATGAGGTGGCCCACCATCTGGCTGCTGACAGCGCCCCCGCGCACGGGCCGCAGTTCGTGGCGACATTCTGTGAGCTGGCCGCGACGGTGATGGGCCCGGAAGTGGGGCACGTCCTGCGGGTGGTCTACAGCAAGGAGGGCGTGCGATGACCGGCGAGCCTCAGCCCGCCGCCGCGACCTCGACGGGCACCGCATTGAGTACCGCATTACCGGACAGCGGATCCAGCAGAGAATCGTCGAAGAGACTGTTGACGTTGACCCCGGGCTGTTGAGCGGCTACCGACATCCTGGTGCCGGGCGCGGAGTGTCCCCAGCCGTGCGGCAGTGACACCACGCCCGGCCGGATGGCATCGGTGATCTCGACGGGCACCTCGAGCTTGCCGCCCGGGCCGGTCACCACGGCCAGATCGGTCACGCCCAATCGGGAGGCGTCGTCAGGATGGATCTGCAGCGTGCAGAGATTGGAGCCGCCGGATAGCGCCGGCAGGTTGTGCAGCCAGCTGTTGTTGGAGCGCAGTTGCCGACGTCCGATGAGCAGGAAACCGCCGTCGCGGCTTCCCAGCGAGGCGTACAGCCGAGGGATATCGGCCAGGATCGCCTCGGGCGCCAATTCGACCATGCCGGTTGGCGTGCGCAGGACCTCCGGGATCCGCGGCATCAGCGGACCCAGATCGATGCCATGCGGGTTGTCCTTGAGCCGCTGCAGGTTCAGGCCCTCCGGTTTGGTGCCGAATGCGTCACCGAACGGGCCAAGCCGCAGCAGCATGTCAATCTGTCGTTCGTAACCGGGACCGCTCGCCAGCATCGCGGTCAACTCGTCAACTGATCGTCCCGCGACCGGTGAGTTCGAATCGGCGACCTCTTTGCCCAGCCTCGTCGCGATCATCTGATCGTCGACCAGGGCGGGGTCGGCATCAACTCCCAAGCCGCGCAGGATCAGCGCCAACCGGGACAGAATTTCGCACTCGTCGGGCCGGCCATCGGCCAGCGGCATGACCGGCGGGGAATATCGCGCGTTGTTACGCACCGCCGCCGCCGCGAATGCGACGTCGAAATGCCCGACCTGTGACGGCGGCGGGGGCGGCAGAATCACGTCGGCGTGCCGCGTCGTCTCATTAAGGTAGGGATCCACCGACAGCATGAAGTCGAGGGTGTCGAGGGCGTCGGACAGCCGCGGGCCATCCGGCGCCGACAGCACCGGATTCCCGGCCAGCGTGATCATCGCGCGGATCTGACCGTCGCCGGCGGTCTCGATCTCCTCGGGTAGCGCGACGGTGGGCAGCTCGGATAGCGCCTCCGGGTATCCGGAGACCCGGCTGTGCCAACGGCCGGTGGTGAAACCGCGGCCCGGCCGGGCGGGCCGCGGCGCGGAGCTCACTGATGAACTGGCGAACATCACCCCGCCGGCCCGGTCGAGGTTGCCGGTCAGAATGTTCACGACATCGACCAGCCAGCTGGTGATCGTGCCGAACTCGACGGTGGATGTGCCCATGCGGCCGTACACAGCCGCACTCGGGGCGGCCGCGATCTCGCGGGCCAGGGTGCGGATCTCGTCGGCGCTCACCCCGCAGTGTTCGGCGACCGCCTCGGGTGGGAAGTCGGCCGCCGCGGCGCGGACCTGCTCCACGCCGGTCACGTAATCCCCCAGGTGGCCGAGATCCACCAGGTTCTCGTCGAAGAGCACGTTGACGACAGCGAACAGCCACGCGCCGTCGGTGCCGGGTCGGGGTGCAATGTGTCGGTCGGCCAATTCGGCGGTGCGTGTCCGGTTCGGATCGACCACGATCAGCCGGCCCCCGCGGCGACGGATTGCTTTCAGCTTTCCCGCGAAATCGGCTGCGGTGGCCAGACTTCCGTTGGATACCACCGGATTTCCTCCGATGATGACCAGATAGTCGGTGCGATCGAGATCGGGAATCGTGAACGGCACCGGAGCGCCGTACATGAAACCGCACGCGACGTGCTTGGGCATCTGGTCCAGGGTGCTGGCCGAGAAGATGCTGCGGGTGCCCAGGGAACGGACGACGACCGGCACGTAGAGCGACCCGGCGATGGTGTGGGCATTCGGGTTGCCCAGGTATATCCCCACCGACGAGCCACCGGTTGCGGCGATGACGCGCCCGAGGCCCTCGGCGGCAGCGGCGAAGGCTTCGTCCCAACTGGTCTCGACGAGTTCGCCGTTGCGGCGCACCATGGGGTGCTGCAGGCGGTCGGGGTCGTTGTCGAGTTCGGCGAAGCTCGCCCCTTTGGGGCAGATGAACCCGTGACTGAAGACATCATCGCGGTCACCGCGGGCGGCCGTGACTCTGTCGTCCTCGATAGTCAGGACCATCCCACAGGTCGCTTCACACAACGGGCAGATACGCAACGCGGTATGGCTCACCCGAATCACTGTGCGCCTGCGGGGCTGCCGTTGCAAGAAGCACGAGGTGACAGGGTCGTAAGATTATTTGCTATTGTCACGTTGATTTGGGGATATGCCACAGGGGGGTTCCACGATATGGTCGCCATCAACGTTGCTGGCAAGGATCGCTGCGGGCGCGGACCCGCCACAAAACTGGCGCTGCTGGGTGCGGTTGCGGTGACGGCGGGCGCGATGGTGGCGGGGCTGACGGCGCCGGTCGCCGAGGCCGACGTGACCTTCGGCGCGGTCGCGACGGGGCCGCTGTTCCGTGTCGCCCAGGCGCTCGGCGTTACCAGCATCGACATCCCCGACATCGATGTGCTCGGCACCATCACCATCAACCTGGACTACGCGCTGTCGGTCCCGACGGTCCTCGCCGACGACGTCAACGCGTTTCCATTCGGCGGCTTCACACCCGTGATCTCCACATTCAAGCGCCAGCCCGGCGGCACGCTGGGCGCGGCCATCCTCGGCGGGTCCGGTCTGGGCGCCTATCAAGCCGGAATCGCGTACGAGGCGCTGCTGGCCAGCGCTAAAGGGAACACTCCCGCCGGATACACCCCGCTGGTGCCGAGCGGGAAGGTCAACTCGGTCACCGGAGAGCCGTGCACCTCCGGCCTCACCTGTGTGCAGGGCGTCAACGTGACCAACCTTGCGCTGGCGCAGGTGAACAATCCGGGTACGCCCAACGGTGGGCTCTACGCCCGGTTCGCCCCGATCCTGAATCTGTTCGGCGTCGAAGCCGTCAGTCAGGGCGGGATGTCGGGATCGAGCACCGGGGTTGCGCTCAACGCCGCAACGGTGGGCCTGGCGCTCGGATACAACCTGATGTCGGATTTTCCGGCCACCCTGAATCCGTTCTCGTTGGCCAATTCCCTTCTGGCAACGGCACTTCCGACCAATTTCCTCGGCGGAGCCACACTTGCCGGCACATCGGAAGATGTGATCTACGCCAAGCTCGGCGCGCTGGCGGCGCTGAACCTGTCCAGCACCACCTACGGCACGCTGGCGCCCACCGATCTACCCCTGCTCGAGCCGTTGCGCCTGCCGGCGCGGCTGGTCAACGCCGCGTTCCAGGCGCTCGGCGTGCCGATCACCGTTCCCACCCCGCTGGCCGATGCGCTACAGCCCGCGGCGGAGATCCTGGTCAATGTTGGATACACCGACGTCCAAACCCCCAGCGAAGGCGGCACCTACAACCGGACCTACGACCAGTCCGGGACCTACACGCCGTATCTCTCGGTCAACCCGCTGACCCCGGCCGAGTGGGCACAGGTGCCCGGTGATGTCGTCAGGGCGCTCATCAACGGTTTCCTACCGGGGCTGGCCGGATCCGCCGGGGCAGCGACCTCGGCGGCCGCGGTTCCGGCGGCTCGCACCATCGCCGCGCGCACGGCCCACGCACACCAGCCCCGTCAGCCGGCCGGTCAGATCAGGAACGCTGCCACGCCCAAGCGTTCCGCAGCCGCGAGGTCCGCGGCGAGCGCAGCAGGCTAATCGCAAACGGCGCCCTGGGCGGCCGAGCCGACCAGCTTGGTGTACTTGGCCAGTACCCCTCGGGTGTAGCGGGGCGGCGGCGGAGTGAATCCTGCTCGGCGCGAATCGAATTCGGCGGGCTTGACGAGGATGTCTAGCGTCTTGTTCGCCACGTCGAGGCGAATACGGTCTCCATCGGCGACGAAAGCGATCGGTCCGGCGTCGACGGCCTCGGGTGCCACGTGGCCTACGCACAATCCGGTGGTGCCGCCGGAGAATCGGCCGTCGGTGAGCAGCAGCACATCCTTGCCGAGGCCCGCACCCTTGATCGCGCCGGTGATCGCCAGCATCTCGCGCATACCGGGGCCACCCTTGGGGCCCTCGTAGCGGATCACCACCACGTCGCCGGCGGTGATTGTGCCATCCTCAAGGGCATCCATGGCCGCGCGTTCGCCGTCGAAAACCCTTGCTGTTCCTTCGAATACGTCCGAATCGAAGCCAGCCGACTTGACCACCGCACCTTCCGGTGCCAGTGATCCGTGCAGGATTGTGATACCGCCGGTGGGGTGGATCGGGTTGGATAGCGCGCGCAGCACCTTGCCGTCGGGATCCGGCGGATTGATGTCGGCGAGGTTCTCCGCCATGGTTTTTCCGGTGACGGTCAGGACGTCGCCGTGCATGAGGCCGGCATCGAGCAACGCCTTCATGATCACCGGCACGCCGCCGATGCGGTCGACGTCGCTCATCACGCTCGAGCCGAACGGCTTGACATCGGCCAGGTGCGGGACTTTCGCGCCGACCCGGTTGAAGTCGGCCAGCGACAGTTCCACCTCGGCCTCATGAGCGATCGCCAGCAGATGCAGCACGGCGTTGGTGGATCCGCCGAACGCCATCACCACCGCGATGGCGTTCTCGAACGCCTCCTTGGTGAGGATGTCGCGGGTGGTGATACCGCGGCGCAATAACTCCACAACGGCTTGTCCGCTGCGCCGCGCAAACCCATCACGCCGACGGTCGGTCGCCGGCGGAGCGGCACTTCCCGGCAGCGAAAGTCCCAGGGCCTCGCCCGCGCTGGCCATAGTGTTGGCGGTGTACATACCGCCGCAGGCACCTTCGCCTGGACAGATCGCCCGCTCGATTGCATCGACATCCTCGCGCGACATCAGCCCGCGCGCGCAGGCGCCGACGGCCTCGAAGGCATCGATGATGGTGACCTCGCGCTCGCTGCCGTCGGACATCTTGGCCCAACCCGGCAGGATCGAACCGGCGTAGATGAATACCGCGGCCAGATCGAGGCGCGCGGCGGCCATCATCATCCCCGGTAGCGACTTGTCACATCCGGCCAGCATCACCATGGCGTCCATCCGCTCGGCCTGCATCACGGTCTCGACGCTGTCGGCGATGATCTCGCGTGACACCAGCGAGAAGTGCATACCCTCATGCCCCATCGCGATGCCGTCCGAGACCGAGATGGTGCCGAACTTCATCGGGAAGCCACCGGCCTCGAACACGCCCTCCTTGGCCGCGTTCGACAGCCGGTCGAGCGAGAGGTTGCAGGGCGTGATCTCATTCCACGACGACGCCACGCCGATCTGAGGTTTAGCGAAGTCGTCGTCACCCATTCCGACCGCCCGGAGCATGCCGCGGGCGGCCGACTTCTCCAGGCCGTCGGTGACGTCTCTGCTGCGGGGCTTGATGTCGGGAGTTTCGCTCATCAGGTCAGTATGACCTGCTCGGGGTGGCCGCCAAAATCGCCGACAAATACCCCCAAGGGGTATGCGGTAGGGTGGTGGCATGACTTTAGTTCGCGCTCAAGTTCTTGCCGTCGTGGCCGCGTTCGTCACTGCCCTCGCCGTCTCGTCCTGCGGTACCGCCGCCAGACAGGATCAAGGCCTATCCGCGTCGGAGACCTCGGCCGAACAGGTGGCCGCCCATAACGCCGACGATGTGCTTTTCGCGCAATTGATGATCCCGCACCACCAGCAGGCGATCGAGCTCGCGATGCTGGTGCCCGACCGGTCGTCCAACCCGGACGTGGTCGCCCTAGCCTCCAAGATCGTCGGCGAACAGCAGCCCGAGATCAACACCATGAAGGCGCTGCTGCTGCAGTGGAATGTCAACCCCACCGAGATGCCGCATGAGAGCGGTCATGCTGGCATGGCGATGGCAGGCATGGTTGATGACGCGACACTGGTCAAACTCGACAGTCTCAAGGGAGCTGATTTCGACGCGCTCTGGCTGCAGTCGATGATCAACCACCATCAGGGTGCCATCCAGATGGCAAAATCGGAGATCGCCGACGGTAAGAGCGCCGACATGATCACCCTGGCCAAGAACATCGTCGCTGCCCAGCAGAGTGAGATTGATCAGATGAAACAGATATTGGGGGCGTAAATGACTGCGGCACAGGGATATTCCAGCAATAAGGACAACTACGCGAAGCGGCTGCGCCGTATCGAAGGCCAGGTGCGGGGCATCGCCAAAATGATCGACGACGAGAAGTACTGCATCGATATCCTCACTCAGGTCAGCGCCGTCAATAGCGCACTGCAGTCGGTGGCACTGGGCCTGCTCGATGAACACCTCGGTCACTGCGTGAGCCGTGCGGTTGCCGAGGGAGGCCAAGAAGCCGACGCGAAGCTCGCGGAGGCCTCAGCGGCCATCGCCCGGTTGGTGCGTTCCTAACCTTTTACGCCTGCCGGTGGTCTCGGCACGGTCTCGAACCGGTTTACCCGAGTGTCGGGGGGCTTGGAACCAGGCCGGCAACCGATACCGTGATGCGTGCCCACTCAGGCCAGGACGGTCGACGTCGTGACACCGCCTCGTTCCGGGCCCTGGACACCTCGGGTCGCGGTTGCGCTGGCGGTGCTGGCGGCGGCGGCGTTCGTCTACGTGACCGCCGAGATCATGCCCGTCGGGGCGCTGCCGGCCATCGCCGACGATCTTCGGGTGAGCGAAGCGACGGTGGGCATGCTGCTGGGCAGTTACGCGTTGGTGGCTGCATTGGCCACGGTTCCCCTGGTGCGCTGGACCGCGGCGTGGCCTCGGCGGACGACGCTGCTGTTCACCCTGATCTGTTTGGCGGCATCACAGCTGATCTCAGCACTGGCGCCGACATTCACGGTGCTTGCGCTGGGCCGGGTGCTGTGCGCCCTCACCCACGGGTTGATGTGGTCGGTGATCGCCCCCATCGGCGCGCGGTTGGTGCCCGCGACACATGTCGGCCGGGCCACCGCCGCCGTCTACGTGGGAACCGGGCTGGCGCTGGTCGTCGGTAGCCCGCTGACCGCGGTGATGAGTCAGCAGTGGGGCTGGCGGTCGGCCGTCGCCGTCATCACGGTGGCCGCCGTCGCGGTACTCGTTGCGGCTCGATTCACGGTCCCGCTGATGGTGATGCCCGCCCCCTGGACCGGCCCGCGCCGAAGGCGGCACCACCGCAACCGCGGCCTGCTGATGATGAGCGTGCTGACCCTGGTCGGTGTCACCGGGCACTTCATCTCCTACACCTTCATCGTCGTCATCATCCGCGACGTCGTCGGCGTGAACGGCACGAACCTGGCCTGGCTACTGGCCGCCTACGGAATCGCGGGTCTGGCCGCCATGGGGTTGCTGGCCCGGTCCGGGGACCGGCGACCCAGGGCCGCCATCGTCGGGTGTCTGGGAGGTTTGTCGGTGGTGTTCGCGGTACTTGCCGGGCTGGCCCTCGGTGACGGCCACACCCCGACCCCCGTGCTGATCGGGATCGTGGCCATCGTGGGGTGGGGAGCCACAGCCACCGCGATGTCGCCCATGCTGCAATCGGCCGCCATGCGGCACTCACCGGAGGACCCTGATGGAGCCTCGAGCCTGTATGTGGCGGCCTTCCAGGTCGGCATTATGGCGGGCTCAGTGGTCGGCGGATTGCTGTTCTCCCATGGCGGCGCGGCGGTGATGCTCACCGCCTCGGCGCTGTTGATCGCATCCGCGCTGGCGTGTGTCATCACCAGCCGGCACCTACTTGCCGACGTCGATGTTGTCGACGTCGGCGTGGCCGGCGGGAAGTAACGCTCGTCACGCCCCTGGCGATCATTTACACAGGTCAGCCGGTTCACCTTGGGCCCGAATCGGGTCTGCCGGGCGGTTGCGCATCCGTTGCCGGGCCCGGCGCTGTGTCAGACTGATCTGGACAGTATTGGAGGAGTTTGGTGAAGCGGGTGAAAGGCGTCATGGCCGCCGCCCTGTGTGTGGCGGGGGTTGCGGTCGGCGGTCTGGGCAGCGGTTCGGCACTGGCCGATCCGGATCAACCGCCGGTGGACCCGCAGTTGGTCAATGCTGCGCCGGTTCCCGTCGAGCCCGCACCGATCGAATTCCCCCCGCCCCCGCCGCCGATTCCGGGTGATCTGGTAGCGCCCGTCGACGTGCCTCCGCCGCCGGTGGACGTGCCGCCTCCGGTCGCCCCACCACCGGTCACCATGAGCGCGGCCAAGGGCCAAAATGCCGCGCCCTACACCGGTGATCCGGTGTTCGCACCGCCCGGATTCAACCCGGTCAACGGCGCAACGGTCGGTGTCGCCAAGCCGATCATCATCAACTTCCAACGGCCGATCGCCAACCGGCCGTTGGCCGAGCAGTCGATCCACATCTCCTCGTCACCGGCAGTACCGGGGACGTTCTACTGGACCACCGACACCCAGGTGCGGTGGCGGCCCTACAACTTCTGGCCGGCCGGCACCCAGGTGCACATCGACGCCGGCGGCGCCCAGTCGAACTTCCGGGTCGGTGAGGCCCTGATAGCCACCATCGATGACAAGGCCCACCAGATGACCATCACCCGCAACGGGAAGGTGGAGAAGACGTTCCCGGTGTCGATGGGCATGCCCGACGGCAAGCACGAAACCAAGAACGGCACCTACTACGTGCTGGAGAAGTTCCCCGACATCATCATGGACTCGTCCACCTACGGTGTGCCGGTGAACTCACCGAATGGCTACAAGCTCAAAGTGCAGTGGGCCGTTCGCATCGACAACAGTGGCGCCTTCGTGCACAGCGCCCCGTGGTCGGTGGCAGATCAGGGCAAGCGCAACGTCAGCCACGGCTGCATCAACCTCGGACCGGATAATGCGAAGTGGTTCTATGACAACTTCGGCAGCGGGGATCCGATCATCGTGAAGAACTCGGTCGGGCTGTACAACAATCCTGATGGTGCCGACGACTGGCAGTGGACGCTCTACTGAGTCTGGTCTAGCTCCAGATCCGTACCCGCTGCGTCGGTTCGAGGTAGAGAGCGTCATCCTCGGTGACGTCGAAAGCGTCATAGAAGGCGTCGATGTTGCGCACGACACCGTTGCAGCGAAACTCCGGCGGTGAATGCGGGTCGACGGCAAGTCGCCGGACCGATTCGGCCACCCGGGATTTGGTCCGCCATACCTGCGACCAACCGAATAGCACGCGCTGCACCCCGGTGAGGCCGTCGATCACCGGAGCCTTCCGATCGCCCAGCGACAACTGGTAGGCGAGCAACGCGATGGATAGCCCGCCCAGGTCGCCGATATTCTCGCCGACCGTGAACGCACCCTGAACATGCGGGGATTCGGATCGACCCTCCAGATCCCGCGGCACGTAGGCGTCGTACTGCTCGATGAGCTTTTTTGTGCGGCCATTGAACTCGTCGCGGTCCGCATCGGTCCACCAGTCCACCAGGTTGCCGTCACCGTCGTATTTGGAGCCCTGGTCGTCGAACCCATGACCGATCTCGTGTCCGATCACCGCCCCGATACCGCCGTAGTTGGCGGCATCGTCGGCCCCGGCGTCGAAGAACGGTGGCTGCAGTATTGCGGCCGGGAAGACGATCTCGTTCATGCCGGGGTTGTAGTAGGCGTTCACCGTCTGCGGCGTCATGAACCACTCGTCGCGGTCCACCGGACCGCCGAGTTTGGCGACTTCGCGGTCGAACTCCACCTGGTAGCCACGAATCACG
Source organism: Mycobacteriaceae bacterium (assembly GCA_037138615.1). Classification (GTDB taxonomy): domain Bacteria; phylum Actinomycetota; class Actinomycetes; order Mycobacteriales; family Mycobacteriaceae; genus Mycobacterium. The sequence goes on from JBAXIA010000023.1 coordinate 27,629, forward strand.
TTGCCGTACAGATCATCTCGTGTGATAACCAGCGCAGAGTAGTCACGCCACTTCTTCGGATAACCGATCTTGGCGGTGAACTTGTCCAGCTTGGCCAGTGCACGCCTTCTGGTCGCAGGTGTCATCCATTCCAGGTCGGTGATGCTCACCCGGTAGGCCTCGCGAAGATTGGCGACCAGGGTGTCCATCCGCTCCCTGGCCTGGGGCGGGAAGTGGTGCTGCACATAGAGCCGGCCCACCGCATCGCCCATGAGGCCCTCGACCAGTGACACCGCCCGCTTCCAGCGGTCACGGATCTGCTCGGTGCCGCTCAACGTGTAACCGTAGAAGGCGAAATCCTCCTCGACCAACTCCTGGGTTCCGACCGCGGCGCGGGCATGGATCAACCGCCAGCGCGCCCAGTCCTGCCAATCGGTGATGTCCGCACCCGACCACAGTTCGGCGAACGAACTCAGGTAGTCCGGTTGGCGCACAACGAGTTCGGCGACCTTCTCGGGTGCGATTCCCAGAGCGGATATCCAGCCGGCCCAATCGAACTCCGGTGCCGTGGCAGGTAGGTCGGCGAAGGCCCGCAGGTTGTAGCTGAGGTCGGCATCGCGACGGCGCACCACATCCCAGTGTGCGGCGGCCAGCGTGGTCTCCAGCGCCACGATTCGTCCCGCCCGCTCGGCGTACTCGTCGGCCGTTCCGCCGAACACCAGCGCGAACATCCTCGCGATATGCCCCGGATAGGCGGCCAGGATCGAGGCGTGTTGATCGTCGCGGTAGTACGACTCATCAGGCAGTCCCAGACCCGATTGGCTGAGATGGACCAGGTAGCGGGTGGAGTCCTTGGAGTCGGTGTCGATGTAGAGCCCCACGCCGCCGCCGACGCCGGTGCGCTGCAAACCTCCGATGACTCGGGCCAGAGCATCCGCGTCGTCAGCGGCGTCGATCAGGGCCACGTCGTCGAGGAGAGGCTGTAGCCCGAGTTGTTCGACGGTCTCCTCGTCGAGAAAACTCGCGTAGAGGTCGCCGATACGCTGCGCATCGGAGGCTTCTGTGTCGGCGCGCTCGGCCGCCCGGGTGATCAGTTCCCGCACCTGCTCCTCGGCCCGGTCGTAGAGCAGGCGGAACGCCCCATCGGTGGCCCGATCCGCAGGGATCGCGTATTCGGTCAGCCAGCGACCGTTCACATGGCCGAACAGATCGTCCTGGGGTCGGATCGCGGAATCGACATGGGCGAGATCGATCCCGGACCGCTGAGTATGTACCGTCACGCAACCATCATTACCATGCGCGGTAACCTGCCCTGCATGCCCGGCGTCGACGAGGTGCCTGAGACCGGAGAGCCGCGACCCAGGGTGTTTTCCGGTTTCGGCGTCGCCTCCGCCGTCCTTGCGATAGTGGCGGTTGCTGCGGTGGCGCTGATAGCGGTGATGTGGTCCGGGCATCGTGCGTCGGCCGCCGAGCG
>JBAXIA010000024.1:0-29038 GCA_037138615.1 Mycobacteriaceae bacterium
GCGTCAGCGCGAAGCGGAGCCGAGCCGAGTCCCACCCACGCCGGGCCGCTGAGCGCGTCAGCGCGAAGCGGAGCCGAGCCGAGTCCCACCCACGCCGGGCCGCTGAGCGAGGCAGGTTAACCCTCGCAGTGTTTAAAGCGCGGCCGCTCCGTCGGCAGCGCCGTCACCATTGCCGTCGGTGAGCGCGATATCCCAGCGGCCGTCCCCGTCCACATCCACAAACCCGTTGGCGAACAGGCCGTCCGGGTTGGCGCGCAGCGCACGATCAGCCAGACCATCGCGATTGACGTCGACTAGGCGATCCGTTAGGCCGTCACCATCGACATCGATCGGTGCGCCCAGGTCGTCATGTTCAACCCCATCGAGGCCGAACCACCGAAGTGGCCGACTGCCCGCTGTGCCCCCGCTCACCGGCCAGGTACCGGATCCGTCGTCGGTGTAGTGGGCTTCGGGTATCCCGTCGTCATCAAGATCCAGGGCAGCGTGGTCGGCTAGCCCATCACCATCGAAGTCGGCGAGGGCATCGTCGAATACACCGTCACCGTCGAAATCCATTCGGAGGCCGTCGAGTACGCCGTCACCGTCGACATCGACGTCCAGCGGGCCCGTCCAGATCGACGCCGTGCCGTCCCCGGCATCCAGGCAGTAATCCATGTCCTATTCGACGCCGGATCCTCCGCCGGCGTTCCACGGGATCAATCGGTGGCGCCGCGAACGCGCCACGGGATCAATCGGTGGCGCCGCGAGCGCGCCACGGGATCAATCGGTGGCGCCGCGAGCGCGCCACCAGGCGAGCAACTCGGCCGTCGCTTCCTCCCGGGTCATCGGCCCCCGATCCAGCCGGAGTTCCTTGAGGTAGTTCCACGCTTCGCCGACCTGCGGGCCGCCCGGGATGCCGAGCAACTCCATGATTTCGTGGCCGTCAAGATCAGGCCGCACCCTGGCTAGGTCCTCCTTGGCGGATAACTCGGCGATGCGTGCTTCCAGACCGTCATAGTTGGCCTGCAGCAGCACAGCACGCCGTTTATTGCGAGTGGTGCAGTCGGCACGAACAAGCTTGTGCAATCTCGATAGCAGCGGTCCGGCGTCGGTCACGTATCGCCGCACCGCGGAGTCGGTCCAGGTGCCCTCGCCGTAGCCGTGGAATCGCAGATGCAGATACACCAGCTGGGACACATCGTCGATCATCTGCTTGGAGTACTTCAGCGACCGGAGCCGCTTGCGGACCATCTTTGCCCCGACCACTTCATGGTGATGGAAGCTGACCCCGCCGTCGGACTCGTGCCGACGCGTCGTGGGCTTGCCGATGTCATGCAACAACGCCGCCCACCGCAGCACCAGATCGGATTCACCCGGTTCCTCCAGCGCAATCGCCTGCCGCAGCACCGTCAGCGAGTGCTGGTAGACGTCCTTGTGCTGATGGTGTTCGTCGATGGCCATTTGCAAGCCGCCGATCTCGGGCAAAACCACATCGCCGAGCCCGGTCCGCACCATCAGTTCGATACCCGCTACCGGATCCGTGCCAAGCAGCATCTTGTCCAGTTCGACAGCGATTCGCTCGACGGTGATACGGGCCAATTCCGGCGCCATCGCGATGATCGCCTCCCGCACTCGGTCGGCCACCCCGAACCCAAGCTGCGATACGAATCGAGCGGCGCGCAGCATTCGCAGCGGATCGTCTCCGAAGGACACCGACGGCGCGGCCGGGGTGTCCAGGATCCGCTGCTGTACCGCCGCCAATCCACCCAGCGGGTCCATGAACTCCCCCGGCCCGTCCGCGGTGATCCGCACGGCCATCGCGTTGGCGGTGAAGTCGCGCCGCACCAGGTCGTCCTCGAGGCGATCCCCGAAGCGCACCTCCGGGTTGCGGGACACCTGGTCGTAGCTGTCAGCCCGAAAAGTGGTGATCTCCAGTCGCTGGTCCGCTTTACCCACGCCGACGGTGCCGTAGTCGATCCCGGTGTCCCACATCGCGTCGGCCCACGGACGCACGATCTCCTGCACCGTCTCCGGACGAGCATCGGTGGTGAAGTCGAGGTCAGTGGTTAGTCGACCGAGCACCGCGTCGCGGACGCTGCCACCGACCAGATAGAGCTGGTGGCCCGCCGCTGCGAACAGGCGACCAACGTCGGCCAGCAGCGGACCCTGCCGCTGCAGTTCGACAGCCGCCCGTCTGAGCAGCTCATCCTCGGGTGTGGCTTCGGGCACGTCCGGTGAGCCTAATGCTCGCCTGCCCGGCCACGACCGGCGAGTGCGGCCAGGAGTGCTTATCCGTGCCAGCTACTATCACATGGGTGTCGGAGGGCGAGCGGGCCAAACCACGACGGCGGCGAGGTCGAGGTCGCGGCCGCCGTCCAAACGGTCCGCCACCGCAGTCAGCCGGCCAGGACAGCGGCGCCGACGCCGGTCCCGCGCTGAGCACCGATCCGCCCACCGCCGCAGACCCCACCACCACACCCGCGGCCCCCGCCCCCAGTGCTTCTCGCCCGCGTCGCCGCCAGGGTTCCCGGCTGCGCACCGTGCACGAAATCTCGGCGGGCGGACTCGTGATCGACGGTCTCGATAGACCGCACGAAGAGCAGTTGGCCGCGTTGATCGGCCGCATGGACCGTCGCGGACGCATGATCTGGTCGTTGCCGAAGGGACATATCGAACAGGGCGAGACCGCCGAACAAACCGCTATTCGAGAGGTTGCTGAAGAGACCGGAATTCACGGGCACGTACTGGCCGCACTGGGCAGCATCGACTACTGGTTCGTGACCGAGGGACGCCGGGTTCACAAGACCGTGCACCACTACCTGCTGCGGTTCTCCGGCGGAGAGTTGTGCGACGAGGACGTCGAGGTCGCCGAAGTGGCCTGGGTTCCCATCACCGAACTTCCGAGGCGGCTGGCCTACGCCGATGAGCGCCGTCTGGCCAAGGTCGCCTACGAACTCATCGCCCTCCTGCAGTCGGACGGCCCCGCGGCTCTCCCGCCGTTGCCACCGTCCACACCGCAACTGCGACCCCAGACCCATTCGGCCACCCGCGCCCGCAAGCGTCCTTCCCTCGACGGGGCGGCCGGCGAGCGTCGGACGAACGGCCGCGGTTCGGGCGCGTGACCGTGCTGCTGCGGGTCGCGGTCGCACCCCGGGTCATTGTTGTCATTCTTGGTTTATTGACGATGCTGGTGCTGCCGACCCTGCCCCCGACAGCAGCGGGCGAGCCCGGCTCGGAATTCCTCAAGCTGCGACTCGACAGTGTCACTCCGGATGTGGTTACCACCTCAAGCGACCCGACCGTGACGGTGACCGCAACCGTGACCAACGTCGGCGATCGGCCAGTCCGCGACGTGGTGGCACGTCTGGAGCACGGTGCAGCGGTGACCTCGTCATCGGAACTGAGGACCAGCCTCGACAGCGCCGGTGAGCAGTACGAGGCAGTGGGTGAATTCATCACTGTGGCAACCGAACTCGGTCGCGGGCAGGCTGCCGGATTCACCTTGTCGGTACCGATCAGACAAAGCCCGCAGCCGTCCCTGGGTATCGAGGTGCCCGGGGTCTACCCGCTCCTCGTCAACGTCAACGGCACCCCGGACTACGGTGCGCCGGCCCGGCTCGACGCAGCTCGGTTTCTGTTGCCGGTGACCGGAGTGCCCGCCGATCCCGCCAGCGGCAACCCGTTGACGGATGCGGTGGCTCCGGATACCACCAAACCCGTGGCAATCACCATGCTGTGGCCGTTGGCCGACAAGCCGCGGCTGGCGCCGGGGGTTCCCGGTGGCACCACCCCGGTCAGGCTGATGAATGACGACCTCGCCGTCTCCCTTGCCCCGGGCGGGCGGCTGGAGACACTGCTGGCGGCGGCTGAGTTCGCGATCAGTCCGGGAGCGATCGACCCGGACAACCGCCTCGCCAGCGCGCTCTGTCTGGCCATCGACCCCGACCTTGTGGTCACCGTGAACGCTATGACGATCGGCTATGTCGTGGCGGACGCCCCCGGCGGGCCCGGCGCCGCCACCCAACCCGGTAGCGGACAGGCCGCCGCGGTGGGCTGGCTGGACCGGCTGCGCGATCTGTCTCACCGGATGTGCGTGACGGCCACGCCCTATGCCCAGGCTGATCTCGGCGCTCTGCACCGCGTCGGCGACCCGCGGCTCAGTGCGGCCGCAACGGTCACCTCCGCCGACATCGTCGACCGGATCCTCGGTGTCACGTCCGTCCGCGGGGTCACCGTCCTCGGTGACGGCCCACTGAGCGCGCCCGCACTCGATCTGCTCGATTCCCAGAGTCCCACGGTCGCGATCGCTGCGGCCCCCTCGGCGGACGCTGCGGGTGGGGCGCCCTTCACCGCCGACCTGACGCCGCGCCGGCTTTCACCCGCAGTCGTGGAGGCACCCTTCGACCCCGCCGTGGGGGCCGCGCTGGCCGGCGTCGGTACCGACCCGGGCCTGCCGACCTACCTCGACCCCTCGCTCAGCGTGCCGGTCGAGCAACACTCGCCGGTGGCTCGCCGACAGGACGCCGTGGCGGCCATGCTGTGGCGGACCCTGCAACCCGGGGTCGAACCGCGCGGGCAGATCCTGCTGCCGCCGCTGAAGTGGAGCCCCCAGCCCGACGATGCCCGCGCGATGCTGACGGCCCTGGCCAGTGCGGTACGAGCGGGACTGGCCAGTCCACGCCCGTTGGAGGCGGTGATCAGCGACTCCGCAGCCGCGCCACCGGCGTCCCCGGATCTGCCGAGCGAGGTCCCGGGCGGCTTCGATGAGGACGTGGTGGCGACGATCGGCGCCGAAGTGAGCCGACTGTGGGGACTCACCGCAGCCCTGACCACAGACGCCCGCACCGGGCTGACCGGGCTGGGCTACACCGCTCCGCTGCGCGAAGACATGCTGCGGGCGTTGAGCCAGATCGAGCCGCCGGAAACCCGCAACGACACCGCCCGTCAACGATTGGCCATTGTCGGCTCGACCATCGAGGACCTGTTCCGCGCGGTGACGATCGTCAACCCCGGCGACTCCTACACGCTGGCCACCGAGAACAGCGCACTTCCACTGGCGCTGCGCAATGACCTCGCGGTCCCGATCCGAGTGCGCCTGATGGTCGACGCCCCGCCCGGTATGTCGGTGACGGATATCGGCGAACAGGAACTGCCCCCGGGCTACCTTCCGCTTCGGGTGCCCGTCGAAGTCCGCGTCACCCAGCGCGTCGCGGTTGACGTCACCCTGCGAACCGCGGACGGGGTGCAACTGGGCGAACCGGTGCGGCTATCAATCCACGCCAACGCCTACGGCAAGCTGCTCACGGCGATCACCCTTATCGGTGGGTTGATCCTGGCGATACTGGTAGCGCGTCGGCTCTACCATCGCTTCCGCGGTCAACCCGACCGGGCCGACGCGGACCGGCCGCTGCATCCACCCCGGACCACCGTGGACCGGCCCCCGCGTCCACCCGGGGACACCGTGGACCGGCCCCCGCGTCCACCCGGGGACACCGCATGACGTCGCGGCCGCGTCGCGAGGAACTCTCCGACGCAGCGGTGGTATCCCGCTCCTGGGGAATGGCGCTGGCCACACTGGTCAGCCGGATCACCGGCTTCATCCGCATCGTGCTGCTGGCCGCGATTCTCGGCGCAGCGCTCTCCAGTGCATTCACCGTCGCCAACCAACTGCCCAATCTGATTGCCGCCCTGGTGTTAGAGGCCACCTTCACCGCAATTTTCGTTCCGGTGCTGGCCCGCGCCGAGCGCGATGACGTCGACGGGGGCGCAGCCTTCGTACGACGGCTGGTGACACTGGCGACCACTGTGCTGTTGGCGGCCACCATACTGTCGGTGATCGCCGCACCGTTGCTCGTCCGTCTGATGCTGGGCGCCGATCCGAAGGTCAACCAACCACTCACCACCGCCTTCGCCTACCTGCTACTGCCACAGGTGATCTTCTACGGACTGTCGTCGGTCTTTATGGCAATCCTGAACAACCGCAACGTATTCGGGCCCCCGGCCTGGGCGCCGGTGGTCAACAACGTCGTGGCGATTGCGACACTGGGCCTGTATCTGATCGTTCCCGGCGAACTTTCAGTCGATCCGGTGCGCACGGGTAATGCCAAGTTGCTGGTCCTGGGCATCGGCACCACCCTGGGTGTGATCGCACAGGCCGCCGTGTTGCTACTCGCGATTCGTTCCGAACGCATCAGCCTGCGGCCACTGTGGGGAATCGACGATCGACTCCGGCGATTCGGGACGATGGCCTCGGCCATGGTGCTCTACGTACTGATCAGTCAGATCGGACTGGTGGTGGGCAACCAGATCGCCAGCACCGCGGCGGCGTCGGGGCCGGCGATCTACAACTACTCCTGGCTGGTGCTGCAACTACCGTTCGGCATCATCGGCGTGACGATCCTGACGGTGGTCATGCCGCGATTGAGCCGCAACGCCGCGGCCGACGACGTTCCGGCCGTTCTCGCGGATCTATCGCTGGCCACCCGGCTGACCATGGTGACCCTGATCCCGGTGGTGGCGTTCATGACCATCAGCGGACCGGCAATTGGCAGTGCCCTGTTCGCCTACGGCAAATTCGGTGAGGTCGACGCCAACTATCTCGGCATGGCGATCGCGCTGTCCTCGTTCACCCTGATTCCCTATGCGCTGGTGCTGCTACAGCTTCGGGTGTTCTACGCGCGGGACGAACCCTGGACTCCGATCCTGATCATCGTTGCGATCACCGTCGTGAAGATCGCGGCGTCGCTTGTTGCCCCGCACCTGACCACCGACCCCGAGCTCGTTGCGGGTTATCTGGGCGCCGCCAATGGACTCGGCTTTCTGGCCGGCGCGGTGCTCGGCCATCTGCTGCTGCGCCGATCGCTGCGGCCACCCGGTGGTCGGCTGCTGGACACCGCGGTCATCCGCACCATGGCTGTCACTGCCTCGGCGTCGCTGCTGGCCGCACTCGTCGCGGTCGGCGTTGACCGTCTCCTCGATCTGCGGGCACTGACAGATCAGGGTGGTGCCGGATCCATGGTTCGGCTGCTGATCCTGGCCGCAGTCATGCTGCCCTGCCTGGCTGCCGTGATGCTGGTGGCCCGGGTGCCCGATGCGGTGGCCGCGTGGGGCGCCGTTCGGGAGCGGTTGGCGCCGAGCGAACCGCGCGACCCACCCTCGCCACACAACTCTTACCTGCCCCACCTGCATGGGCCTGTCCCGTACCCTGAAGTCGGCGAATTCGTCGCACCGGAGCGACAGGAGTTCGGGTTCGGACGCTCGGCGCCCGGCGACGGAACTCTGATGGGGAAGGGGCCGGAACTGAGCGATCACCTCGCTGGGACGCCCTCACCCGGGGGTCCCGACCGGCCGACGACGAGGATCTCGCACCAGTCCGCCGCCGACTTCCAGCCGGATGTGGCGGCCGACCCGCTCCCGGCAGGAGATCCGGCACCGGACGCGCGGTACCGAATCGGATCGAATACCCACCTGGGTCCCGGCGCCACTGTGGCCGACGGGCGTTACCGGCTGCTGGTGTTCCACGGCGGCCCGCCCGGGCTGCAATTCTGGCAGGCGTTGGACGTCCCGTTGGATCGTCAGGTGGCGCTCACCTTCGTCGACCCCGACCGGAACATGCCCGATGAACGGGTTGGGGAGATCTTGACGCGCACACTCGCGTTGAGCCGGATAGCGCGCCCGGGTTTAGCCCGGGTTCTCGATGTCACCAAGAACAGCGACGGCAGTGGGCTGGTGGTGTCGGAGTGGATCAGGGGCGGTTCGCTGAAGGAGGTGGCCGACACCTCCCCTTCGCCGATCGGCGGTGCCAGGGCGATCCAGTCGCTCGCGGCGGCGGCCGACGAAGCGCACCGGGCCGGTGTCGCTCTTTCAATCGATCACCCGGGGCGGGTGCGGGTCAGCCTTGACGGCGACGTTGCACTTGCCTTTCCGGCAACTCTCGCTGACGCCACACCGACCGACGATATCCGCGGCATCGGAGCCGCGTTGTACGCACTTCTCGTCGATCGATGGCCACTGCCGGAACGCGGCACACCGAGCGGACTCAGGCCGGCCGATACCGGCCCCTCCGGCGAACCGGTCGAGCCCCTTGCGGTCAACTCGGCCATTCCTTTCCAGATCTCGGCGGCAGCGATCCGAGCCGTGCAACCTGGCGGGGGGATCAGCACCGCGCCCACACTTCTACACCTGTTGCAGCAGGCGACGAACGCCGCCGATCGCACCGACCTGATGACTCCGGTCGAGGAGGCTCCCCCGCGGACCTCCGGTGGCCGACCGGCTCCCACAGATCCCGCCGCCAAGCAGGCCCTGCGCCGCCGTAACCTGCTGATCGGAATCGGGGCCGGTGCCGCCGTCCTGTTGGTTGCGGTGATCGCGCTCGCGTCTGTGCTGGGCCGGATTTTCGGCGATGTGGGCGGCGGACTCAAGGGCGAACAGTTGGGCTTGAACACGACGACGCCCACGAGTCGTTCCGTGAGCGGCTCGATCATCAAACCCGTTGCCGCGACGGTCTTCTCGCCCGACGGCGGTGCTGACGCACCGACCCTGGCCGGTCTGGCGATCGATGGAGATCCCGCGACGGTATGGCCAACAGACATCTACACCGACCCCGTCCCGTTCCCTAATTTCAAAAACGGCGTGGGCCTCATGCTGCAGCTGCCTGAACCGACGGTGGTCGGCAATGTCACCATCACGGTGTCCAGCACCGGCACCCAGGTCCAGATCAGAAGCGCTTCGACAGCCAACCCGGCAAGCCTCGCGGACACCACCGTTCTGACCGGTCCCACCCCACTCAAGCCGGGCAGCAACACCATCTCAGTGCCCAACGCGGCGGCCACCTCGAATCTGCTGGTGTGGATTTCGACATTGGGCCAGACAGCAGGCAAGAGCCGAACCGACATCTCGGACATCACCGTTCGCTCCGCCTCCTGACGCTGCACAGGGTGAAGTGCCGGGTGGCCCGGTGCTGGCTACTGTCCGGCCGTGTCCCGCTTCTCCGTCGACTGTCGTAGCGATGCCGACCTGCTCGCCGCACATGTCGCCGGTGATCGTCACGCCTTCGGAGAGCTGTTTGGCCGCCACCGGGCCCAGCTTTATCGGCTGGCCCGACGGCGCAGCCAGACCGCCGAGGACGCCGATGACGCCCTGCAGGAGGCCATGCTCTCCGCTCACCGGGCCGCCGGCGCGTTTCGGCATGACGCTGCGGTCAGTAGTTGGCTGCACCGCATCGTTGTCAACGCCTGCTCGGACCGTTTGCGCCGCAATGTTTTTCATACCGCAGTGCTCACCGACGACTGCTGTTCGGTGGCCGATCGAGTCTCCCATGCCGAAACCGAGATCGTGGTTCGTCATGCACTGTCGCGACTGCCGGCAGGGCAGCGCGCCGCAGTCGTCGCAGTCGATATGTATGGCTACTCGGTGGCCGACGCAGCGTCCCTGCTCGGGATCGCCGAAGGAACGGTCAAGAGCCGGTGCGCCCGGGCCCGTGCACGGCTGGCCGTGCTGTTGAGCCATCTCTCCCCGGCTGGACATCCCTGAGCGGCACACTGATCGGGTGCAACCCCACCCGCGCGCGCATGAGGTCACCGGTCTCCCAGCGGTCCGAGCCGCGCATGCAGCCCGTCCACCCGCGCCCAGGGGCCCGATGGTGATCGGCATCGCTTCGGCGTTGGTGATCGCGGCCGTAGCACTGGGCGCGGGCATCCTGATGACGGCCTCCGGACCAGTCACCAGCACGCCGACCAGCGCTCGACTCATCACCGTCACTCCGACGGCCACCTCGGAACGCCCTTAGTTCACCACCGGGAACATACCGGCCTACGCTGGTGTTAGACGGTGAGCCACTCGTCTGTCAGAAAGGTTCGTATGACCGACAACTCCCCCCTGCATGACGTCATCGTCATCGGATCAGGGCCGGCGGGATATACCGCCGCCATCTACACGGCGCGCGCGCAATTGAATCCCCTGGTCTTCGAAGGAACCGCATTCGGGGGCGCACTCATGACCACCACCGAGGTCGAGAATTACCCGGGTTTCCGAGCCGGCATCACCGGCCCGGAACTCATGGATGAGATGCGCGAACAGGCCCAGCGCTTCGGTGCTGATCTGCAGATGGAGGACGTTGAGTCGGTATCGCTGGCCGGGCCGGTCAAAGAGGTTGTGACCGCCGGGGGTGAGACGCATCGCGCCCGGGCGGTGATCCTGGCCATGGGAGCGGCGGCCCGTTACCTGGGCATACCGGGTGAGCAGGAACTTCTGGGCCGCGGAGTGAGCTCCTGCGCAACCTGCGACGGGTTCTTTTTCAAAGACCAGGACATCGCCGTGGTCGGTGGCGGCGATTCCGCCATGGAGGAGGCGACCTTCCTGACCCGGTTCGCCCGCAGCGTCACACTCGTGCACCGCCGTGACGAATTCCGTGCATCTCGCATCATGCTCGAACGTGCCCGTACCAACGACAAGATCTCGTTCCTGACCAACACCGCGGTCCTCGCGGTGGAGGGCGAGACCACCGTGACAGGTCTGCGGGTCCGCAACACGCTCACCGGGGAGGAGTCCACACTTCCGGTGACCGGCGTGTTCATCGCAATCGGTCACGATCCCCGCTCGGAGTTGGTTCGCGACGCCGTCGACGTCGATCCGGCCGGGTATGTCGTGGTTCGTGAGCACAGCACCGCGACCTCGCTGCCGGGGGTGTTCGCCGCCGGCGACCTGGTGGACCACACCTATCGGCAGGCCATCACCGCGGCGGGGAGCGGGTGTGCCGCTGCCCTCGACGCCGAGCGGTGGCTGGCTGACGCGCACGGCCCCAGCGAAATGATCCCCGGTGAAATGACGGGAGCCAAATCATGAGCGAATCCACGGTGACCGTCACCGACGCCAGCTTCGCCGAGGCCGTCCTGTCCAGTACCACACCGGTTTTGGTGGATTTCTGGGCCACGTGGTGCGGCCCCTGTCGAATGGTGGCTCCGGTTCTCGAGGAGATCGCCGCGGAAAAAGCCGGGTCGCTGACCGTGGCCAAGGTTGACGTGGACGCCAACCCGGGGACGGCGCGCGATTTCCAGGTCGTCTCGATCCCGACGCTGATCCTCTTCAAGGACGGTAAACCCGTGAAGCGGATCGTCGGCGCCAAGGGTAAAGCTGCGTTGCTGAGAGAGCTCGCCGACGTCCTCTAGCGGGCAACCTGCCAGCCGCGAGGGGCAGGCCGGCAGAGACGTATTCGTTATCCGTGATCTGTCCGAGAGGTTTCCTGAAAAGCCTCGGCCTCTGCGACAATGCTTGCCATGTGGAGTCCCGGCGATGGCGCCAGCGATGCTGCCTCATGGCGGGGCACCACTGCCGGTGACATCGTGCGGCGGGGAGACCGGGGCGCCGCGGTGGTCGAGATCCGGAGCGCCCTGGCAGCCCTCGGGTTGCTGGAAAGCCCCGACGAGGGCATCACAACCGGACGGCAGGTGGCGCTGGACAGCTTCGACGAGGAACTCGATCATGCCGTGCGGGCCTTTCAGCAACGCCGCGGGCTGTTGGTCGACGGGCTCGTTGGCGACGCCACCTACCGCGCCCTGAAAGAGGCGTCCTATCGGCTTGGCGCTCGCACGCTTGCCCACCAGTTCGGTGCGCCGATGTACGGCGACGATGTCGCCACCCTGCAGTCACGCCTTCAGGACCTGGGCTTTTACACCGCGCTGGTGGACGGGTACTTCGGTCTGCAGACCCACAACTCGCTGATGTCCTACCAACGCGAATACGGACTGGCTCCCGACGGAATCTGTGGGCCGGAAACGTTGCGCTCCCTGTACTTCCTCGGGTCACGCGTCACCGGCGGCTCGCTGCACGCCATCCGCGAGGAAGAGCATGTTCGGGTATCCGGACCCCGGCTGTCAGGCAAGCGAATCATCATCGACCCGGGCCGTGGCGGAGGCGACCACGGTTTGATCGCTCAGGGGCCGGAAGGCCCGATCGGCGAATCCGACATTCTGTGGGATCTGGCCAGCAGGCTGGAGGGGCGGATGACTGCGATCGGCATGGAAACCTTCCTGTCCCGGCCGGCCAATCGCAGCCCATCGGATGCCGAACGCGCCGCCACCGCCAATACCGTCGGGGCTGACCTGATGATCAGTCTGCGCTTCGAGAGCCACCCGAACCCATCGGCCAGTGGTGTTGCCTGTTTCTATTTCGGCAGCCCACACGGGTCGGTGTCCACAATCGGGCGTAACCTGGCTGACTTTATTCAGCGAGAAGTGGTGGCGCGCACAGGATTACGCGACTGTCGCACACACGGCCGGACGTGGGATCTGTTGCGTCTCACCCGGATGCCCACGGTTCAGGTCAACGTCGGATACATCACGAGCTCACACGATCTCACTGCGCTGATGACTCGCGAGTGCCGTGACGCGATAGCCGAGGGTGTTCTGGCCGCAGTGAAGCGTCTATACCTTCTCGGCAAAAATGATCGGCCGACCGGGACATTCACCTTCGCCGAACTGCTTGCCCACGAGCAGTCGGTGGAGCAGGGCCGGCCGGCGGTTTAGCCGTTTGAGCTACCGACCGGCTGCTGTAACTCCGTTGTTTCCAGGAGCCGCTCCAGGGCAGCTTCGACCTCGGCCTTCCAGCCCAGTCCCCTATCGAGTTCTAACCGCAGGCGCGGAAAGTAGCGATGCGGAGCCACGATGGTGAATCCCACACCGAGCAGGAAGTTCGCATCGATCATGCATTCGTCGAAGGAGCAGTCACCCAGGGCCGAGATGGCCGGCCGCAGCGGGGCGTCGACGCAGGCGGGATCGAGAAGTTCGGTGGCTTCAGCGGTACGTCCGAAGGCTTCCAGTGCCCGTACTCCGCGTCGCACAAGTTCGCTGACCACGTGGCTGATCAGCTGCTCAGACAACACGGCGGACTGGCCGGCTTCGACTCCCATGGAGGTCAGCAGAACAGCGTCGGCACTGACCGGTCCGGTCGGGAATCGCTGGGCCCGCGGCACCGCCCGCGGCGGCGCGTAGAGGACGTAGCCCAGACAGGGGTCATCGGAGTCGCCTGCCAGTTCGGAGGCTCCCTGCGCGGATGCAGGCGTGGCCACCTGCCCGCAGGAGCCCCACTCCAGCATGACCATCGACAGCCAGGCTTCCTTCTCGAACTCGGGATCAGGCAGGTGCTGGCCGTCGAGCGTCTGCGGGTCGACCTCCCAGAAGACACATCGGCGGGCGTGCTTGGGCAGCTGCTCGAATCCGTCGAGCCGCAGTGGCCTAATGCGAGCGGACACTAGTCTCCCCGGCTTTCCCGCGGTGCCGAAGCGCACAGCAGCCCCCTAAGGATAGGAGAGCCGGCCGATCCACGGCCACTATCCGCACCCCCGGGCTTTTGTCGGACTTCGCCAACGAAATCCCCTGTCCCGCTTCATGATTGGTGCTCAGAGGCCGCCGGATGCCTCAGCGGACGGTTATTTCGTCACAGTGACGTAACGGGTGTTTGTCCGAGGCGCGGGCTATTTGGCCGCACCGGGGTCCATCAGGGCGACGATCCGCTGTAGGTCTTCCACCGAGCCGAACTCGACGACGATCTTGCCCTTCCGTTTGCCGAGACTGACGGTTACTCGGGTGTCATAGCTGCGCGAGATCCGTTCGGCGATGTCCTGGAGGCCCGGCATCTTGATCGGTTTGCGGCGCGATGGCTTGGGCGGCTTGGAGTCATCCCGGTTGGCCAGCGTGACGGCCTCCTCGGTCGCCCGGACCGACAGGCCTTCGGCCACGATCCGCGCGGCGAGTTCCTCCTGCGCCTCCGGGCCGGCATCCAATGCCAGCAGTGCCCGGGCGTGACCGGCCGACAGCACGCCGGCGGCAACCCGCCGCTGGACGGCGATGGGCAACCGCAACAGCCGGATCATATTGCTGATCACCGGGCGCGATCGCCCGATGCGCCCCGCCAGTTCCTCGTGCGTGACGTCGAATTCTTCGAGGAGCTGCTGGTATGCCGCCGCCTCTTCCAGGGGATTCAGCTGGGCGCGGTGGATGTTCTCCAGCAGCGCGTCACGCAGCAGGTTGTCATCGGTGGTATCCCGCACAATCGCCGGAATGGACGTCAACCCCGCCTGCTGGGCGGCCCGCCACCGGCGCTCCCCCATCACCAGTTGGTAGCGCGTCCCCGATCCGTTGGTCGCCTCCCGAACCACGATCGGCTGCATTAGGCCGAATTCGCGGATCGAGTGGACCAGCTCGGCGAGCGCCTCTTCATCGAAGACCTGCCGGGGTTGGCGCGGGTTGGGCTCGATCGCCGAGGGATCGAGCTCCCGGTAGACCGCGCCCACATTGGCGCCATCGGCCGCCACACCGCCGATCACAACATCAGCCGCGGCGTCACCGAGTCTGGGGCCGCCGTCGGACGGACCGGTAGGGATCAGCGATGCCAGGCCGCGGCCGAGTCCGCCCTTGCGTCGGATTGGCTTTGTCACGATTGCGCCTCCAAGGATGACCGGTGTGCCAGTTCGCGACTGGCGTCCAGATAGCTCATGGCACCCCGCGAACCAGGATCGTAGTCAATGATGGTCATGCTGTAGCCGGGCGCTTCGGACACCTTAACGCTGCGCGGGATGACGCTGCGCAGAACCTTGTCCCCGAAGAACCGGCGCACTTCACCCGCGACCTGATCCGCAAGTTTCGTGCGCCCATCATGCATGGTCAGGACGACGGTACTGACCTCCAATTTGGGGTTCAGGTGTGCTTTCACCATGGCGATGTTCTTCATCAGTTGAGATACCCCCTCGAGGGCGTAGTACTCGCACTGGATCGGGATCAGCACCTCGGGCGCCGCCACCAGGGCATTAACGGTCAGCAGGCCCAGTGACGGCGGGCAATCGATGAACACGTAATCGAAGTCGGTCTGCTCGAGTTCCGTAAGTGCATTTCGCAGGCGGTTTTCCCGGGCCACCATACTGACGAGTTCAATCTCGGCACCGGCCAGATCGATCGTGGCGGGAACGCAGAAAAGCCTCTCGCTGTGCGGACTCTGGCGAATCGCGGCCTGCAGGGGAATCTCGCCCAGGAGTACCTCGTAGGACGACGGAGTCCCGGAATGACGATCCGCGATGCCTAGAGCGGTACTCGCGTTACCTTGCGGGTCGAGGTCAATGACGAGGGTTTTTAGTCCCTGGATCGCGAGCGCCGCCGCAAGGTTCACCGCCGTCGTCGTTTTTCCAACGCCACCCTTCTGGTTGGCGACAGCGAAAATCCTGCGGTGCGTCGGCCGCGGCAATTGGCCGGCCGCCGTGTGCAGCACCTGCATCGCGCGTTCTGCCTCGACCGCAATGGGGGTGTCGGTATCGTCGGCGGACGGCCACGTTTCACGTGAAACATCCCGGTGTCCCGGGGCGGCCGGCTCCGAAGATGGCGGGGCGCTCATTGTGCTCTCCTCTCCGGCGTGCGGGGCGGTCGTTTCCGGACCGACGGCGCCCGCTCCCCGCGGACGGCCACCACCACGGTGGCGGGCGGGCTCAACAGACTTACCCCACATCTCACCACCTCCACACCGATAGCACCTAACGCCGCCATTTCATGGCCGCTCGCAGCCACCTCCTCGGTGGCGCGCTCGCCCTTCAGCGCCAGCATCCGCCCGCCCGGGCGCAGCAGCGGCATGCTCCATCCGGTGAGCTTCCCAAGATCCGCCACCGCGCGAGATGCCACGACGTCCGCGCCGGCTACCCGACGGCGAACCTCGGGATCCTCCGCCCGCCCGCGAATCACCTCAACCGGTATGCCGAGCACCTCGACGACCTCCGATAGAAAATCGGTCCGCCGCAACATGGGTTCCACCAATGCCACCCGGAGATCCGGACGCGCGATCGCCAGCGGCAGCCCGGGCAGTCCGGCACCACTGCCGATATCGACCACTCGGGCGCCCTGGCCGACAAGTTCGGCGAGTGCGACGCTATTGAGGATGTGGCGCTCCCAGATCCGATCGACCTCCCGCGGACCCAGCAGCCCTCTCTCGACGCCAATTCCAGCCAATAGTTCGGCGTATTGCCGGGCCAGTTCGAGCCGTTCCCCGAACAGTGCGGCAGCGGCGGCCGCCGACTCTGGCGTGGAGGGGTGTTTCACGTGAAACATCCCTTCGCCGCCCTGGAACTACACGTTTGTAACTAGGTGCCCGTCAGGCGTCCTTGAGGACCACCACGCGCCGCGAAGGCTCGACGCCCTCGCTCTCGCTGCGCACGCCATCAAGTCCGGCCACGGCGTCGTGCACGATCTTGCGCTCAAACGGCGTCATCGGAGCCAGCTCCTCGCGCTGACCGCTCTCCAGGACGCGGCGGGCGACCTTGTCGCCCAGCGCGCTGAGCTCGTCGCGCCGCCGCCGACGCCAACCCGCGACATCCAGCATCAGCCGACTGCGCTCCCCGGTCTTCTGATGAACGGCCAACCGGGTCAATTCCTGCAGCGCATCCAGCACCTCGCCGCGTCGGCCGACAAGTTTGGTCAGATCCTCTCCCCCATCGATGCTGACCATCGCACGGTCGCCCTCGACGTCGAGATCGATATCGCCGTCAAAATCCAGCACATCGAGGAGCTCTTCGAGGTAGTCGCCCGCGATCTCGCCCTCGGCTACCAACCGCTCTTCCCGGTCCTCGGGCTTCCTGAGCGGCGCCTCGGTTTCGGCTTCCCCGGTCCCACTCTCTGCGCTGTGCTGGGTATCTGTTTCGGTCATCTTCTCTCCCTCTCTGACCGGACCATGGTCCGGTTCAACGTTTGCGTTTTTTGGGCCGCGCACCCGGGCGCGGCGTTCGATCCGTTACAGCTGCGCCATTGGTCTCCGGTTCGGATCCAGCGGAACCATCCGGTTCGGCCTCGGCATCCCCCCCGGACTCGGCAGCCGCGGCATCTGGTGCGGGATTCTTGCGAGCCTTCGTCGGCCTCGCCCCCGGTGCCGGCGCATTGGCCGTCCGCCTTGCCAAGGCCTCTTGCTTCTGGGCTTCCTCTTCCTTCTCGATCTTGCCGAAGACGAGGTGCTGCTGCCCAAAGGTCCAGATGTTGTTGGCCACCCAGTAGATAATGATTGCGATCGGAAGGAACGGCCCGCCCACCACGACGCCGAGGGGGAACACATACAGCGCAAGTTTGTTCATCAATGCGGTCTGAGGATTGGCCGCCGCTTCGGCACTCTGCCGCGCGATCGAGGCCCGGCTGTTGAAGTACGTCGCGATACCGGCCATGATCATCAGCGGAATCGAGACGGCGGCCACCGCCGGGCGGCTGAAGACCGTGAAGGCCTCCAGGCCGTGCTGCTGGGTGATTGATGCGCCAATCGGTGCGCCGAACAGGTGAGCATCGAGAAAGTGGCCGACGTCGGTCGCGCTGAAGACATAGTTACCCAGGCGCCGGTTCTCGTCCACCGAAAGTCCCAGCCGGCCAATACCTGTCTGGGTGCGGTTGAACGACATCAGGACGTGGTAGAGACCAAGAAAAACCGGGATCTGCGCGAGCATGGGCAGGCAACCAAGAATCGGATTGAAGCCGTGTTCGCGCTGCAGTTTCTGCATCTCGACCGCCATGCGCTGGCGGTCCTTGCCGTACTTCTTTTGAAGCGCCTTGATCTGGGGTTGGAGTTCCTGCATCTGCCGGGTAGTGCGGATCTGCCGAACGAACGGCTTATACAACAGCGCGCGCAAGGTGAAAACCAAGAACATCACCGACAGTGCCCACGCGAAAAAACTGTTCGGGCCGAGGACGATCGCGAACAGGTGATACCAAAGCCACATGATCCCCGACACCGGGTAGTAGATGTAGTCCAGGCTGAACCAGTTAAACATTCGCGCTCCTGAGCTGGTGTTTCGCGCCTTCGGCGGACTCCGCGCACCGATCGGGAATCGGGTCCCATCCGCCGGTATGCCACGGGCCGCACCGGCCCAGCCGACGCAGAGCCAGCCAGCCACCTCGGAACAGGCCGAACTCGGTAATGGCGTCGACCGCGTACTGACTGCAGGTCGGCATGAACCGGCAGGACGGCAAACGTAGCGGAGAAATCATGTGGCGATAAACCTCGATGACGGAGATCAACATGCGGGCCGGCCGACGAACGACCCGTGCCGCCCCCGAACTGGTGACACTCATCGAATCCGCTCCATCAGGTGGTGCGCCCGGCGCACGCCGGCTCGCACCTGCTCCTCTAATTGAGACGATGCCGCGTCCCGGCTACTCGGCAGAGCTCTGATGACTATCCGGTCGGTCGGATTCAACTCGCACATGACCGTGCGCGCTACGTGGCGAAGCCGCCTCGCCACCCGGTGACGTTCGACCGACCCACCTACCGACTTAGCGATGATCAGTCCGATTTGGGCCATACCGTCAGGCGAGACCCCGGCGTGGCGGGCATGCAGGACGAGATCCGATTGAGCCACCCGCACTCCCTTCCTCACGGCGAGGCTGAAGTCGGTGGACCGTCTCATCCGGTTACGGGCCGGGAGCACTGCGCGGGACCTGTGCGTCAGGCAGTCAGAGAACCGCGGCCTTTGCGGCGGCGGGAGGAGACGATGGCCCGGCCTGCACGGGTGCGCATGCGCAACCGAAAACCGTGAACCCTGGCCCGGCGCCGGTTGTTCGGCTGGAAGGTCCGCTTGCCCTTGGCCACGGCTACATCTCCTCGTCATGTGCGGCGCTTCCGACCCGGTGGATCATGCGGTCTGCATACCTCCGGGCAGCGAAGTGCCCCTCGTTCAAGCTCAACTCGTACCGGCGCGGTCCCGGAGACCGGTCGCTGCCGTGCCACCTTCGAATGGGTGACCCCCTGAGGGTACTGAGGTCGCTTCCGCTGGTCAAACCACGATGAACGGGTGGGTCCGTTGCCGATCTGGCCGACATCAGTTCACCGGTTGGCACCCGGCTGGAAACCTGTTAGTTT
This sequence comes from Mycobacteriaceae bacterium, assembly GCA_037138615.1. Classification (GTDB taxonomy): domain Bacteria; phylum Actinomycetota; class Actinomycetes; order Mycobacteriales; family Mycobacteriaceae; genus Mycobacterium. Next base: position 18,847 of record JBAXIA010000024.1, read on the forward strand.
TTCGCACAGCAGACGGTCCGGATTTGCGCAATTGCCGGATTGTCTACCACCGAACAATTATCGCCAATATGCTGCGACGGGAAGACTCCTCGGTCCTGTGCACATCTGTGGATAACCATGTGGACAGCTACGGGTCGGGGTTTTCCGGAATCGCGCCTAACGTCTTTGAGCAGGGGGTACGTCGTTGGTTGATGACCCCGGTTCCGATTTCGCCTCCGTGTGGAATTCGGTGGTGACCGAACTCAACGGTGATGGGGATTCTCAGGCCGGCCATGATGTCTCCCTCCTGGATCCGCCGCTGACACCCCAGCAACGCGCCTGGCTGAAGCTTGTTCGACCACTCACGATTGCGGAGGGATTCGCTCTGCTGTCGGTTCCGAGCCCCTTTGTCCAGAATGAAATCGAGCGCCACCTGCGGACACCCATCGTCGATGCGCTCAGCCGCCGGCTCGGCCAACGGGTTGAACTGGGTGTACGCATCGAACCCTCCGGCGATGCCGACCCCGCGTCGACGCAAAGCGGCGGGACAGATTCGGAAGAATCCGATCTCGACGAGGTTGATGAAGATCGCGAGGCTCTGGCCAGCGCTCATGAGAGCTGGCCAGGTTATTTCATCGAGCGCCCCCGCTCGGACTCGGCTGATGACTCGGCTGATAACAGCCTGAACCGCCGGTACACCTTCGACACGTTCATCATCGGCGCCTCGAACCGGTTCGCCCACGCCGCCGCACTGGCTATCGCCGAGGCGCCGGCTCGGGCGTACAACCCGTTGTTCATCTGGGGTGAATCGGGACTCGGTAAAACTCACCTGCTGCATGCGGCCGGCAACTACGCACAGCGGCTCTTTCCCGGGATGCGCGTCAAGTATGTCTCCACCGAAGAGTTCACCAACGACTTCATCAACTCCCTGCGTGATGACCGCCGGGTTGCCTTCAAGCGCAGCTACCGGGACACCGACGTACTCCTCGTCGACGATATCCAGTTCATCGAGGGCAAAGAGGGCATCCAGGAGGAGTTCTTCCACACCTTCAACACGCTCCACAACGCGAACAAGCAAATCGTCATCTCATCCGATCGGCCACCCAAGCAGCTTGCGACGCTCGAGGACCGGCTCCGCACCCGGTTCGAGTGGGGCTTGATCACCGATGTTCAACCGCCCGAGCTCGAGACCCGTATTGCCATCCTGCGCAAGAAAGCCCAGATGGAAAGACTGGACGTCCCCGACGATGTCCTCGAGCTGATCGCCAGTGCAATCGAGCGGAATATCCGAGAGCTTGAGGGCGCCCTGATCCGTGTCACCGCCTTCGCATCCCTCAACAAGGCACCTATCACTTCGGCTCTCGCCGAGATCGTGTTGCGGGATCTGGTGGCCGACGCCGGCACAATCCAGATCAACTCCTCGGTGATCATGGCGGCTACGGCGGAGTATTTCGATACCACGGTCGAGGAACTTCGCGGCCCCGGGAAGACGCGGGCACTGGCCCAGTCCCGGCAGATCGCCATGTATCTGTGCCGGGAACTCACCGACCTCTCCCTGCCCAAGATCGGCCAGGCCTTCGGACGCGACCACACCACTGTGATGTACGCCCAGCGCAAGATTCTCAACGAGATGGGCGATCGTCGCGAAGTGTTCGATCACGTCAAGGAACTCACGACGAGGATCCGGCAGCGGTCCAAACGCTGACATAAGTCATCACCGGTGGCACAACACGGGCGACGTAATCAAAAAACTTTGGACGCACCCGTATCAGCCGTCACAACAATTGGTTGTGCACAACTTGTGGACAGACACCGGAATACTCCCGGCGCCCCCTGCGAACAGCGCCGACAACTAGAAGTAGTGCACAGCCGATGGCCCATCACATGCGATGTGTACACAAACCATCCACACCGCGATACCGTGCTCCAGCAGCCAGCCAGTGGCCCCACCCACAGATTCAACAGGCCCTATTACTACTACTGTTTTCTAGCTATTGATTACCTTCTAAAAGAAGAACCCTGGGGAAAGTGTGCCCGCACCCGCGGCCGCCGTGGTTCGGACGACGTTGTCGCCCCTAGCGATTCGCTTTCAAGATGGCTCCCAACGCTCTACGGTTGTTCATCAGACGGTTACTCTCGGCGGCCGTCTCCAGCGCGATGAAGGGACACCGTTAACGTGGCGACCACGATGGTTGACTCCGACCTGAAGTTTCGTCTAGCCCGCGACGATTTCGCCGACGCGGTTGCCTGGGTGGCCCGCATCCTGCCGACGAAACAACCCTCTCGGCCAATCTTGGCCGGCGTCCTCATTACCGGCTCGGATGACGGGCTGGCGATAACCGGGTTCGATTCGGATGTCTCTGCTGAAGTCCAGGTACCGGCTGAAATCGCCTCTGCGGGAGCTGTTTTGGTTTCTGGGCGATTACTCTCAGAAATCACTCGATCGCTGCCGGCGAAGCCGGTGGAGGTGAGCGTCGAGGGTTCGCGGATGCTGCTGACCTGCGGTAGCGCAAAGTTTTCACTACCCACGATGCCGGTCGAGGATTACCCGACCCTACCCACTTTGCCCGCTGAGACAGGAGTTGTTCCAGCCGACCTCTTCACCGAAGCTGTCGGTCAGGTGGCCGTCGCGGCCGGCCGCGACGAGACCATTTCCATGCTGACCGGTATCCGGTTGGAGATCGCGGGCGAAAAGGTCGTCCTCGCCGCCACCGACCGATTCCGGCTCGCGGTTCGCGAACTGACATGGTCGACAGCGTCGGCCGACGTCGAAGCCGCCGTGCTGGTGCCTGCCAGGATGCTCGCCGAGGCGGCGAAAGCAGTCACCTCCGGATCGGATGTCCACCTGGCATTGGGTACCGGTGCTGCCGTGGGTGAGGCGCGACTGCTGGGTATGCGGAGCGCGGGCAGACGCAGCACCACGAGTCTGCTGGAAAATGAGTTTCCCAAGTTCCGCCAACTTCTGCCGAGCGAACATACGGCGATGGCGACCATCGGTGTTGCGGAACTGGCCGAGGCGATCAAGCGCGTGGCACTGGTCGGCGGAGCCCAGGTGCGGATGGAGTTCGGCGAAGGCTCCCTACGGCTGTCCGCTGGCGCGGACGGTGTCGGGTCGGCCGAGGAAGAACTGTCGGTGGAGTTCGCCGGCGAGCCATTGACCATCGCGTTCAACCCGACCTATCTGACCGACGGGTTGGGATCGCTGCATTCCGACCGCGTGACATTCGGATTCACCACGTCGAGCAAGCCGGCAGTGCTACGCCCCGCCGGTGAGGGTGCGGGCGAGTACAGCGGCCCGGGACCTTTTCCAGCGGGGGCCACCGAGTACGTCTATCTATTGATGCCGGTTCGCCTACCAGGCTGATCCGGCTAACCCGATGTTTGTCCGCCACCTCTCACTGCGCGATTTCAGATCCTGGGCCGAACTGGACCTGGAGCTGGCGCCGGGACGGACCGTGTTCGTCGGAGCAAACGGTTTCGGAAAAACCAACATCGTCGAGGCGCTCTGGTACTGCGCGACCCTCGGATCGCATCGCGTCGGTACCGACGCACCCCTGATTCGTGCCGGAGCCGAGCGCGCCATTGTCTCCACGATCGTCGTCAATGACGGGCGTGAACTGGCTGTTGATCTTGAGATCGCCGCTGGACGAGCCAACAAGGGCCGCCTCAACCGGTCGCCGGTGCGCAGCACCCGGGACGTGCTGGGCGCGGTGCGGGCGGTGCTGTTTGCCCCGGAGGACCTCGCCCTGGTCCGCGGGGATCCCAGCGAGCGCCGCCGGTATCTCGACGAGCTTGCGACGGTACGCCGACCCCGCATCGCAGCGGTCAGAGCCGACTACGACAAGGTGCTCAAACAGCGAACCGCGCTGCTCAAATCGGCGTCCGGCGGCAGATTCCGCGCCGATCCAGGCCTACTCGACAGCCTGGCCGTGTGGGATGGGCAATTGGCCGCGACGGGTGCCGAACTGATGGCCGCACGCCTCGAGTTGGTGAACCTACTTTCGCCCGAGGTCGAGAAGGCGTATCAGCTCTTGGCGCCCGCGTCGCGACCGGCAGCCATCGCGTATCGCGCAGGTATTGAGACGGCGCATCCGGAGGGTGTGGGCACGGATACCGACCGCCTGGAGGCGGCGCTGCTGGAGGCACTCGAACGTCGTCGCAATGCTGAACTCGAACGGGGGATGTGCCTGGTGGGGCCCCACCGCGACGACGTGGAATTGCGTCTCGGCGATCAGCCGGCCAAGGGCTTTGCGAGCCATGGAGAGTCGTGGTCGATGGCGCTGGCGTTGCGGCTGGCCTCCTATGAACTGTTGAGCGCCGAAGGTGGCGAACCGGTACTGATCCTTGACGATGTGTTTGCCGAACTGGACAGCTCCCGCCGCCGGGCGCTCGCCGATGTCGCGGCCGGCGCCGAGCAGGTCCTGGTGACCGCCGCGGTCGGCGAGGACATCCCGGCGGACTGGGACGCCACCCGAATCGGAATAACCTTGCGCGACAGCGAGACCGGGCGGGCGTCAGCGGTGACACCATGAGCGAGCCTGATGAATTCCCGCCCGACCAGCCTGGTGATTCGCCCGCCCCGCCGGAGCACTTGGCCGCCCTACCCGGGATGGACCTGGTACGTCGAGCCCTCGAAGAGGCCCGCGCCGCGGCGCGCGACCTGGGCAAAGAAGTCGGCCACGGCCGTAGCTCCCCCGGCCGGCGGCGCGCCACCGCGCAAGGGGGCCGTAGACGCTGGTCAGGACCGGGCGAGGATTCCCGCGATCCACAAGCGCTAGGGCGCGCGGCTCGCGAGTTGTCCGCCACCAACGGGTGGTCACCGCGGGTGGCGGAGGGCACAGTTTTCGCACAGTGGGCAACCGTGGTCGGGGAACAGATCGCCGAGCATGCGCAGCCGACGACATTGCGCGACGGGGTGCTCAGCGTTGCGGCCGAATCCACCGCCTGGGCCACCCAGTTGCGGATGGTGCAGGCGCAGTTGTTGGCGAAGATCGCCGCCGCCGTCGGTGATGGGGTGGTCACCGCCCTCAAGATCACCGGCCCCACCGCCCCGTCGTGGCGGAAAGGCAACCGCCATATCTCCGGACGAGGGCCCCGGGACACCTACGGCTGAACCAGCTACCACACCCACCTCAGAGCCACCAGAACGTGTCGCGCGGGCGTGTCAAGCGTCCGGAGGCATGTTCACCCGCAATATTCCGTGCACGGCGTAATTAGGTGTGTAGAAACACCGCCGCAGAATCGGTGCTGTCGGGGCTTGACGGTAGACTGGACGTGAATCCGGGTGGTCGCTCAACCGCTCGTCAGCCATGCCAAGGAGACCTGCCGCCCCGTGCCTGCCCCGAAGAAAAAGACATCAACCACCTACGGCGCCGACTCCATCAAAGTCCTTGAGGGGTTGGAGGCGGTCCGCAAGCGGCCGAGTATGTACATCGGCTCCACCGGGGAACGCGGGTTACACCACCTGGTGTGGGAGGTGGTGGATAACGCCGTTGACGAGGCGATGGCCGGATACGCCACCCAGGTCGACGTGCGCATGTTGGAAGACGGCGGTGTCGAAGTCACTGACGACGGCCGGGGAATCCCGGTTGCGATGCACAGTTCCGGCCAGCCGACCATCGACGTGGTGATGACGGTTCTGCATGCCGGCGGCAAGTTCGAAGAAGGCGCCTACCAGGTGTCCGGCGGTCTGCACGGCGTGGGTGTGTCGGTGGTCAACGCGCTGTCGACACGGCTGGAAGCAGATATCCGCCGCGATGGCTACGAGTGGTTCCAGACCTACGACTATTCGGTGCCGGGCACCCTCAAACAGGGCGAGTCCTCCAAGAAGACCGGCAGCACCATCCGATTCTGGGCGGATCCGGCGATCTTCGAGACCACCAGCTACGACTTTGAGACGATCGCCCGCCGCCTGCAGGAGATGGCCTTCCTCAATAAGGGCCTCACCATCACGCTCACCGATGAGCGTGTGACGGCCGAGGAAGTTGTCGACGAAGTCGTCAGCGATACCGCTGCGGCGCCGAAGTCCGCCGAGGAGAAGGAAGCCGAGCGAGCGGCCGCGAAGCCCAAGGTTAAGCACCGCACCTTTCACTACCCCGGCGGCCTGGTGGACTTCGTCAAACACATCAACCGCACCAAGCAGCCGATCCACAGCTCTGTGGTGGATTTCTCCGGCAAGGGTGAAGGTCACGAGGTCGAAGTGGCCATGCAGTGGAATGCCGGCTACTCCGAGTCGGTGCACACTTTCGCCAACACGATCAACACCCACGAGGGCGGTACCCACGAAGAGGGTTTCCGGGCAGCGTTGACCAGCGTCGTCAACAAGTACGCCAAGGACAAGAAGCTCCTCAAGGAAAAAGACGCCAACCTCACCGGTGACGATATCCGCGAGGGTCTCGCCGCGGTGATCTCGGTCAAGGTCTCACAACCTCAGTTCGAGGGCCAGACCAAGACGAAGCTTGGCAACACCGAGGTGAAGTCGTTCGTACAGCGAATCTGCAACGAACAACTCAACCACTGGTTTGAGTCCAACCCGACCGACGCTAAAACCGTTGTCAACAAAGCGGTTTCATCTGCCCAGGCCCGCATCGCCGCCCGCAAGGCACGTGAGCTTGTGCGCCGTAAGAGCGCCACCGATCTCGGCGGTCTGCCCGGCAAGCTTGCCGACTGCCGCTCCACCGATCCCTCGAAGTCCGAGCTCTATGTGGTGGAGGGCGATTCCGCCGGCGGCTCGGCCAAGAGCGGCCGCGACTCGATGTTCCAGGCGATCCTGCCGCTGCGCGGCAAGATAATCAACGTCGAGAAAGCCCGCATTGACCGGGTGCTGAAAAATACTGAAGTCCAAGCCATCATCACCGCGCTGGGCACCGGTATCCACGACGAGTTCGACCTCGCCAAACTGCGCTATCACAAGATTGTGCTGATGGCCGATGCCGATATCGACGGCCAGCACATCACCACGCTGTTGTTGACACTGCTGTTCCGCTTCATGCGCCCGCTGATCGAGAACGGCCATGTCTTCCTCGCTCAGCCGCCGCTGTACAAGTTGAAGTGGCAGCGCAGCGAGCCGGAATTCGTCTACTCCGATCGGGAGCGGGACCTCCGGCTTGAAGCCGGCGCGAAGGCCGGCCGAAAGATCAACAAGGATGACGGCATCCAGCGCTACAAGGGCCTCGGCGAGATGGATGCCAAGGAACTGTGGGAGACCACCATGGATCCGACATACCGGGTGCTGCTGCAGATCACCCTCGACGATGCCGCTGCGGCGGATGAACTGTTCTCGATCCTGATGGGTGAGGACGTCGAAGCTCGCCGCAGTTTCATCACCCGAAATGCCAGAGACGTCCGCTTCCTTGACGTGTAACCACTGTTGATGACCACCACCGCTCTGCTCCGCCCGGACGCCACCAAGAGGATTCGATGACTGACACAACGTTGCCCCCCGACGGAACACCGACCGATCGGATAGAGCCGGTCGATATCCAGCAGGAGATGCAGCGCAGCTACATCGACTACGCGATGAGCGTGATCGTCGGGCGCGCTCTTCCCGAGGTCCGCGACGGGCTCAAGCCCGTGCACCGCCGCGTTCTCTATGCCATGTACGACTCCGGTTTCCGTCCGGACCGCAGTCCGGCGAAATCGGCACGGTCGGTGGCTGAGACGATGGGCAACTACCACCCGCACGGCGACTCGTCGATCTACGACACCCTGGTTCGGATGGCGCAGCCTTGGTCGCTGCGGTACCCGCTCGTCGACGGGCAGGGCAACTTCGGTTCACCGGGTAACGACCCGCCGGCCGCGATGAGGTATACCGAAGCTCGACTCACCCCGCTGGCTATGGAAATGCTGCGCGAAATCGACGAGGAGACAGTCGATTTCATCCCGAACTATGACGGCCGGGTGCAGGAACCGACCGTTCTTCCAAGCCGGTTCCCTAACCTGTTGGCCAATGGCTCCGGTGGTATCGCAGTGGGAATGGCCACCAATATGCCGCCGCACAACCTGCGCGAGCTGTCGGAGGCGGTCTACTGGTGCCTGGATAACTTCGACGCCGACGAGGAATCCACCCTCGCGGCGATGGTCGAACGGATCAAGGGCCCGGACTTTCCGACGTCAGGACTCATCGTCGGGACCCAGGGCATCCTTGACGCCTACACCACCGGCCGCGGTTCGATCCGCATGCGTGGCGTGGTGACCGTCGAGGAGGACTCGCGCGGCCGGACCTCGATCGTCATCACCGAGTTGCCATATCAGGTCAACCACGACAACTTCATCACCTCGATCGCAGACCAGGTCCGCGACGGCAAGATGAGCGGGATATCCAATATCGAGGACCAGTCCAGTGACCGGGTGGGCCTGCGGATCGTGGTGGAAATCAAGCGCGATGCGGTGGCCAAGGTCGTGCTGAACAACCTCTACAAACACACCCAGCTGCAGACCAGCTTCGGCGCAAACATGCTGGCTATCGTCGATGGTGTCCCGCGCACGCTGCGGCTGGATCAGCTGATCCGCTACTACGTTGAGCATCAACTCGACGTCATTGCGCGTCGCACCACCTACCGGTTGCGCAAGGCTAACGAGCGGGCACACATTCTGCGCGGCTTGGTCAAAGCCCTCGACGCCCTTGACGAGGTGATCGCACTCATCCGCGCTTCGGAGACCGTTGATATCGCCCGCACCGGCCTGATCGGCCTGCTCGATATCGACGATATCCAGGCTCAGGCCATCCTCGACATGCAGCTGCGCCGGCTGGCCGCACTGGAACGCCAGCGCATCGTCGAAGACCTGGCCAAGATCGAAACCGAGATCGCCGACCTAGAAGACATCCTCGCCAAGCCCGAGCGCCAGCGCGGGATCGTGCGTGACGAACTCGCCGAGATCGCCGATAAGTACGGCGACGACCGCCGCACCCGGATCGTGGCGGCCGAGGGTGACGTCTCTGATGAGGACCTGATCGCCCGCGAGGACATCGTCGTCACGATCACCGAGACCGGTTACGCCAAGCGCACCAAGACCGACCTCTATCGCAGCCAGAAGCGGGGCGGCAAAGGCGTGCAGGGTGCGACGCTCAAGCAGGACGACATCGTGCGGCACTTCTTCGTCTGTTCCACCCATGACTGGATCCTGTTCTTCACCACGCAGGGCCGGGTGTATCGCGCCAAAGCCTACGAACTACCGGAGGCGCTGCGTGCCGCGCGGGGTCAGCATGTCGCTAACCTGCTGGCGTTCCAGCCCGATGAGCGTATTGCTCAGGTCATCCAGATCAAGAGCTACGAGGACGCGCCGTACCTCGTGCTGGCCACCCGTAATGGTCTGGTCAAGAAGTCGAAGCTGACTGATTTCGATTCCAACCGCAGTGGCGGAATCGTGGCGGTGAACCTGCGTGATGGCGACGAGTTGGTTGGCGCGATCCTGTGCTCGGCCGAGGACGACCTATTGCTGGTGAGCGCTAAGGGACAGTCGATCCGCTTCTCGGCCACCGATGAGGCGCTGCGGCCGATGGGCCGGGCCACCTCGGGCGTTCAGGGTATGCGGTTCAATGCCGACGACCAGCTGTTGTCGCTCAACGTGGTTCGGGAGGGAACATATCTGCTGGTCGCCACGGCAGGCGGGTACGCCAAGCGAACCGCGATTGAGGAGTACAGCGCTCAGGGCCGAGGCGGCAAAGGCATCCTGACCATTCAGTACGACGCCCGCCGTGGCAGTCTGGTGGGCGCTGTCATGGTTGACGAGGACAGCGAGCTGTACGCGATCACCTCCGGCGGCGGGGTGATCCGGACGGCGGCACGCCAGGTTCGCAAAGCCGGCCGCCAGACTAAGGGCGTTCGCTTGATGAACTTGGGCGAGGGAGCCAAACTGTTAGCCATTGCCCGCAATGCCGACGAACAGGAAGACCCCGACGACGACGGCGCGGCCCCGGACACCGAGGCCGAAACGACCTAGCGGCGGCGGCCACAGGTTAGGAGTGTTGGTGACTTCACCAAACGAGCCGGGCCAGCCCGGGTCGGGCGACCGCCCGGCGACCGGTGATGGTTGGACTCAAGTTCCGCCGTGGCAGGGTGCTGGACACGATCGGCCGGACGGCGCCTCCCCGCGGATGGCCGCCGATGCCGCGGCGCGCGAAGGCGACCACCGCGCGAGTAGGTACGTCACCGGTGTCGCGGCCCCCGACCTGTCGGCGATGAGCCCGCTTGCGCAACGGCCGGAGCCGCAG
>JBAXIA010000025.1:0-28555 GCA_037138615.1 Mycobacteriaceae bacterium
CCGGAGTGATCATGCTGTCACCGAAAAACAGTGCGGCACCCAGGATTCCGAGAGTGGACAGCGCGGCAACGATGCGGGGACTGGACTTGTCCGCGAACCGGCGGACCAGGGTGATCAACGCCATCACCCCGCCCTCGCCGTCATTGTCGGCCCGCATCACCAGCATGACGTAGGTCAGCGTGACGATGGCCATCACCGACCAGAAGATCAGTGACACCACCCCGTAGACATTGCCTATGTTGATGGGTACCGGGTGAGGATCGCCGGGGTTGAACACGGTTTGCAAGGTGTATATCGGGCTTGTTCCGATATCGCCGAACACCACCCCGAGGGCGCCGATCACCATGCCGGTGCGCAGTGGCAGTGCAGTCGTAGGCGTCGACACCGACGAATCTGCGGGCACGGGCCGTCCTCGTTCCGGGTACACGGCGCTATCACCGCTGACGATGGCTGAATAGTAGTCACGGGCATTTTCCGTACGACAACCCGCAGGACACACAGTGGCGGGTCGGGCCGACTTGTCCCTCGGCCTAGAGTAACGGCATGACCATGGACGCCCTCACCCTCTACGGCGCCGCTGCCGTCACGTTCATGATGGTGATGTACGCCCTCGAGAAGCGCGGACACATCTTCGTCGCCCTCTTCGCCGTCGGCTGCCTGCTGTCGAGCGCCTACGGGTTCCTCTCGGGTGCATGGCCATTCGGTGTCGTTGAGCTGATCTGGTCCGGCGTCGCCCTCAACCGCTTCGCCCAGTTACGCCGCGGCGCCACCGAGTAGTAGGGCCAGATTGCCCCGAATCACCTGTGCCGCGGCGACGTAGCGCATAGATTCGGCGTACGCGACGATAGAAAGAGGGAGGCCGCGGGTGCGCAGACTAATGGCGGGCGTGCTCAGCGCCGCACTCGTGCCGGCCGCGATGGCGCTGGCGCCGACGGCCAACGCCGCGATGACGATCGGCCACTACAACCTCATCATCGAGGGCCGCTACGACTTCCACACCTGGATCTGGACGATCGCCTCGTGTAATCCCCCCGACGGTGTCACTCAGTGCGCGGTGGTGTCGGCCATCCCGCAGCCGATCGCCAAGGCATACGAGTGGTACGGCCAGGCGCAGCGGGTGAATGGCAGCTACACCATGACGGTAGATATTCCGGATGGTCTGCGGTGCGGCGACGTCTACTACGGGCCGATCATCCCGACCCGCGATGTGTACACCTGGGATGCCGTGACACTGAGCGGAACGCTGGCGTCGTCCTTCGAGGTCGGCTGCGATAACGCACCCGGCGGAACCTTCATCTATCCGTTCAGTCTGGTCCGTCTGTAGTCCGATCGGCTCACCGGTGAGTGAGCATCGGCCCGTATTGGGCAACCAGATTCGTTGTGCGCCAAGCGATTAGCGCTACAAATACTGCGAACAAACCGACCGTCGCCCCGGCCTGGATCAGGTTGCGTTGCGCTCGGGGCGCATACATATACGCCGCTGCGACCAGCCCACCGGTGACAAGTCCGCCGATGTGACCCTGCCAGCTGATGCCCGGAATCGCGAAGGTCATCGCCAGGTTGATCACGATCAATGTGACGACCCCGCGAACATCGAGGTTGAGCCGCTTGGCCAGCACGAAGGTGGCACCGAAGAGACCGAAGACGGCACCGGAAGCCCCGCCGGTAGCGGCGCTGAGCGGTGAGAAGAGGAAGACGAGCACCGATCCGCCGAGCGCACTCAACGCGTAGAGGGCGCCGAAGCGCAGCCTGCCCAGGTGGCGTTCCAGCGGGGGTCCGACCACGTAGAGCGCGCCCATGTTGAACAGCAGGTGCAGGAGTCCGTAGTGGATGAAGGCTGATGTCACCAGGCGGTACATGTCGCCACCGGCGACCGCGGGCGGCCACAGGGCCAGCTTGGCCTGCAGCCCCGGCGAAACCGCCTGCAGAATGAATACCACCGCGTTCACTGCGATGAGGAAATAGGTCAGCACCGGTGTTGCGCCGCGTTGCACGCCGCCGAATGCGGTGCTCGGCGCTCGAACGGCGTGCGCTGCCGCCGCAACGCAGTCCACACACTGGTGTCCGACGGAGGCGCTGCGCATACATTCCGGGCATACGGGCCGACCGCAGCGTGTGCAACTGACTAAGGTTTGCCGATCCGGATGGCGGTAGCAGCCGGGTGCACCGGCCGCCGGATACGGCGAGTAGGGAGTGCTCATGATGCTGCCGAGAATACTGTGCCTGCTGTTAGCGCACGCCGCGCAGCAACTTTCCTGGACGCGCACCGGTGTCGGCACCGTGACGACGGGTCACCACACCGCTGACCACGGTTGCGTCGTATCCGCTGGCGCCCTGCAGGAGTCGGCGCCCACCGGCAGGCAGGTCGTAGGCCATCCGCGGCACCCCCAGGCGGAGGGCATCGAGGTCGATGACATTGACATCGGCCTTCTTCCCGACCGCCAGCACACCGCGGTCGGTCAGGCCGAAAAGAGTTGCGGTATCGAGGGTCTGCTTACGAACGACATATTCCAGGGAGAAGCGCGGACCGCGGCTCCGGTCCCGCACCCAGTGCGTCAGCATGAATGTGGGTAGCGACGCATCGCAGATCAAGCCGCAGTGCGCTCCGCCGTCCGACAGACCTGAGATCGCGGCCCGGTGCGACATCATCTCGTAGATCGCATCGTGATTACCCTCGACATAATTGAAGAACGGCAGCATCAGCATCGCGGCACCATCGGATTCCAACATCAGGTCGTACATGGTGGCCAGCGGGTCCTGCCCGCGTGCGGCGGCGATTGCCGCCACGGTGCGATCAGGCGTCGGTTCATAATCCGGCGGATCGCCGATGGCGTACATGCTGGCCGCGCTGTGCTGGATGAACGCGAACAGCGAGTCGAACAGGGGCTTGGGCTGAGCCGGCAGATCGGCCTCGGCAAGTATCGCCGCGCGCACTGCCGGATCGGCGAGTCGCTCGCGAAGGTCGGCGGGGGCGAGTTCTTCCTTGAGCTTGCGGAATGACGGGCGGTGGGTGAAGGCGTGATAGCCCTCAAAGCCGAACAGCATGCCGAACGGCCGGGAGGCGAATTGCGGATGCACCCGGATTCCGTCGTCGAACGCTCGTCCGGCGATATCCAATTGCTTGCGCCACAGGTCGGGTGCCGATTGCGTCTGCACCATCGCGAACGACACCGGCCGGTCGATCTCGGCGGCCAGCCGGACCATCCAGTCGAGTTCGCGCATCGGCCCGTCGACGTTCTCCCCCGCGGTGCCGTCCGGTGCCACCTCGAACACGGCCTGGCCGCCGGCTGCCATCGCGCGGCCGAGCGCGAACAGCTCGTCCTCGGCGGCGTACGTCCCCGGCACGGGCTCACCGTCGATGGCGCGGTGGGCTTCGGTACGCGAGGTCGAGAAGCCGAGCGCGCCGGCCTCAATGGCCTCCTGCACGATGCGGGCCATCCCGGCGATGTCGTCGGCATTCGCGGCTTCGTTGCGTGCCCCGCGCTCACCCATCACGTAGCCGCGGACCGCGCCGTGGGCGATCTGGGTGCCGTAATCGACTGCCAGCCTTTGCTTTTCGACCGCATCCAGATATTCGGGGAAACTCTCCCACTCCCAGGTGATGCCCTCGGCCAGCGCCGATCCGGGGATGTCTTCAACGCCTTCCATGAGTTCGATGAGCCACTGCTCGCGTCCGGGTGCCACCGGAGCAAAACCGACCCCGCAGTTACCACTGACCACCGTGGTCACCCCGTGCAGACTCGATGGCTCAAGCAGACCATCCCAGCTGACCTGTCCGTCGTAGTGGGTGTGGACATCGACGAACCCTGGCGTCACGATCCGGCCGGAGGCATCGATGCTCTGCACCGACTCTCCCTCGAGACCGTGATCGTCGCCCTCGCGCCGACGGACCTCGACGATCACACCGTTGGAGATGCCGATATCGGCCCGGAACGGCTGTCCGCCGGTGCCGTCCACGACGGTGCCACCGGTAATCGTCAGGTCGTACATGCTGCCTCCTCGAGGGTGCCCCGTCCGTCAGATTAATGGCATGGGGGTCTCGCCGGAAGCGAGATCACCCAGGGGCCGTCGATCCCGGCAGTACAGTCGCTACAGGAGGTCGTTGTGAGTACACCGGGTCGGCAGTTCAACGATGCCGTGACGCGGTTCTGGAGCCGAGCCGCACCGATCTACGATTTCCCGTTCCTGCAGCGGTGGGTATATCAGCCCGCCCAGGATGAAGTCGTTGCCGAACTCCGCGCGCGGGGCACCCGCCGGGTAGCCGATATCGCCTGCGGCACCGGAATTCTGGCAGCCAGGATCCAGGACGAGCTTCAGCCGGACGAGGTGTACGGCGTGGATATGTCGGACGGAATGCTCCAACAGGCCCGGGCCCGGTCGGCGTCGGTTCAGTGGCGCAAGGGCCCCGCCGAACAACTTCCCTTCGCCGACGGATCCCTGGACGCTGTGGTCACCACCTCGGCGTTCCATTTCTTTGACCAGCCTGCGGCCATGGCGGAGTTCTCTCGGGTTCTGGTGCCGGGCGGCCTGGCGGCCGTGGCCACCATCAGTCCCCCACTGCCCGCGCCACTGCGTCGGCTGTCGGCCAATCCGGCCAACCCCGCCCACAACCCGTCGCCGGCAGAGATGCGCGCGCTGTTCGCCGGTGCCGGGTTCACCGTCACCGAACAGCATCGGGTTCACCGCCCGCTGTGGACCCGCGGTGTATGGGACCTGATAACTATGGGCACCACACCGTAGGCATTGCCTCAGCGGTTATCCTGCGCAGGTCAAGCACCATCGGGAGAGGATCAGCAATGTCCGTGGAACTGCTCGCCCAAAGCGTCGAGATCGGGGTGGTGACCACCAACCGCGACGCGATGGTGGATTTCTACGAGAACTTCCTCGGCCTTCCCTACCAGGGTGACCTCGACTTCCCCGGCGGAACGATGAAGCGATACTCGATCGGCAACAACGTCCTGAAGCTGGTGACGTTGGACGAGCCACCCGCCGCTCCGGTAGCACCCGGCGGTGGACCGGCCCAGGCAGGCATTCGCTACCTCACCCTGGTTGTCTCCAACGCGACCGAGGTGGCCCGTCAGGTCGACGCTGCCGGATACACCTTCGCGCAGCCGCTCGCCGAGTTCGCCCCCGTTCCCGGAATGGGCTGGATGTTCGTTGCCGACCCGGACGGCAACTGGGTGGAACTCGTCGGGCCGCTCTGAGTCGTTCAGCCGTGACAGGCATCGCCGGGCTTCATCCCGGCATCGCGAAACTGGTTCCCCTGCTGGGTAATTGGGCCGGTCGCGGATCCGGTGAGTACCCCACCATCGAAGCATTCGGCTATACCGAGGAAGTCAGAATCGGTCACACCGGAAAGCCGTTTCTGACCTATTCGCAGCGGACCAGATCCGACGACGGCTCACCGCTGCACGCTGAGACCGGCTACATCAGGATGCCGTCGGCCGACTGCGTCGAGTTCGTCATCGCCCATCCGACCGGTATCACCGAGATCGATGAGGGTTCGGTGACTTTTATCGAACGCGGTCTCGTGCTCGATCTGTACTCGACAGCCGTGGCCGGCAGCGCATCCGCCAAAGAGATTGTCGCGGTGGCCCGTTCAATCAGAGTCGATGGCGACGAGTTGAGCTATACATTGCAGATGGCCGCGGTGGGTCTGCCGCGGCAGCACCATCTGAGTGCAACCCTGCATCGGCAGTCGTGACTGCTGACGGCAGGATCCGCGTGCCGGCCGACCTCGATGCCGTCACCGCCGTCGGTGATGAGGACCCGGGCGGGCTGGACTCCGCCGCGCTCAACCGGATCTGGGATGCCGCCCGACACTGGTATCGCGCGGGAATGCACCCCGCGATCCAACTGTGCCTGAGGCACAACGGCAAGGTGGTGCTCAACCGGGCAATCGGGCACGGCTGGGGGAACGGCCCCACCGATGCCCCCGACGCCGAGCAGATACCGGTGAGCACCGAGACACCGTTCTGTGTGTACTCAGCGGCCAAGGCGATCAGCACAACGGTGGTGCACATGCTCGTCGAACGCGGATCCTTCTCGCTCGACGACCGGGTCTGCGACTACCTGCCCAACTACACCGGACATGGCAAAGAGCGCACCACGATCCGCCACGTGATGACGCACAGCGCCGGTGTGCCTTTCGCGACGGGGCGCCCGGATCTGCGCCGGATGAACGACAGCGACTACGCCAGAACCCAACTCGGCAACCTCACACCGATCCATCGCCCGGGACTGATGCACATCTACCACGGCTTGACCTGGGGGCCGCTGATCCGGGAGATCGTTTCTGCCGCCACCGGACGCAACATCCGGGAGATCCTGGGCACCGAGATTCTCGACCCACTGGGGTTTCGGTGGACCAATTACGGAGTCGCCGACGCTGATGTGGCGCTGGTTGCACCCAGTCACGTGACCGGAAAACCACTGCCTGCTCCGTTGGCAGCGGGGTTGAAGATCGCACTCGGCGGCTCCATGACGCAGATCATCCCCTTCTCGAACACCCCGCTGTTCCTGACCAGCGTGGTGCCCTCATCGAACACCGTGTCGACGGCCGACGAGCTGTCCCGATTCGCCGAGATCCTACGGCGCGGCGGTGAACTGGACGGGGTGCGCGTACTGCGCCCGGAGACACTGCGGACGGCGGTAGCGCAGTGCCGCCGGCTGCGACCAGACGTCGCGACCGGCCTGGCGCCGATGCGCTGGGGAACCGGATTCATGCTGGGCTCCAAGCGATTCGGCCCGTTTGGTAGGGACGCGGCTGCCGCATTCGGCCACACCGGATTGACCAACGTGGCGATCTGGGCCGACCCCTCACGTGCACTGGCCGCGGGTCTGATCAGCAGCGGTAAACCGGGCGGCCATCCCGAAGCCGGCCGCTACGGCGCTCTGCTCGACCGGATCAACGCCGAGATACCCCGCGGGTGAATTGTGCTCTCCCCCACGCCTAATTAGCGTGAGCTCTATGAGTGAGTCGCTGCTGCAACAACAGCTCGACGAGGTTCGTGCGCTGTTGCGCCAGGCACGGGAACTGTTCGGACCGCAGCCGGTGTCACCACCCGACATCATCGCGCCCACCGTCGATCCTGGCTCGGCCAACTAGCCCGACCACAGGCGGTGTCGCAGCAGTGCACCCTCGGCGGCCTCGAGATCGCGGGCGCCGGGGATTTCCGCCGAGGGCGTGTACCCGGCCGCGATGATCTCCTCTCGAATCTGCATCACCGCGTGCAGATGGGATACCTCGGCGGCCAACAGCACCGCCCTGGCCAGGTTCTCAGCGTCGGCATCCATCGCCGCTTCGGATAACACCACACTGTGCAGGCAACCACCCCGGGAGGAACGAAACATCACCTGCCCGCTGGGGTGCACAGCATCGAATGCGGGATCAGCGTCGTTCATACGTCACCCTCGCTGACGACCCGGAGGTCACGTGCAGCGCGGGCGTCGTGCTGTTCCCATACGTCCGCGGCGTAGCTCAGTTGGTCGGCAAGATCCGAATGCGCGGCGGCCTGACGCTCGTAACACACCCGGCGTTGGTCGAGGAGTTCCGATCCGGCGGCGCGCAGGTCCGCGAAGACCGGGCCGAGCGATTCCAGCGTCGCCAGCATCACCGCATTATTCGACGGGACCGTTCTCAGATAGTCCGCTGTCTCACGATGCGCGCGGGCGGCCCGACGCAACTCCTCGGGCAGGACAGTGATGCGATCCGCCATTGATTCTCCCTATCCTGTCGCTGTCGGACCCGACGGAATCGGTGCCGAGACTTCTGGTGCGGTGGTGCGGACCGGTTCCGGTGGATGCTGCCAGCCGATGAAGCCCGGACCCGAGACGGCGGCCAGGGGTTGGATCTGCTGGTCGAGGAGCGCTTTGCCGCCACCGAGTGCCAGGGCATGCCGATCGGTGAACACGCCGATATCGCCGGCTACCACCTGGGTCGGGTCAAGCGGGGAGGTGATCGCCGACCCCGGCTCGGGAATGGTGATGCCCTGCGCGCCGAACGCTTCTTGGATGGGAGTTCCGGCAACCGCAGCAGCGATCACTGCGGCGAGCTGTGGGCTCGGGGCGGTCCCGATCTGTCCGGGCATGTCGGAGCCGGGCATATCGGCGCCGTTCGGATCATCAGGCAGCGGCTGGTCGGGTGAGTCATTGGTGGCAGCCGGCGTGTCTTTGGTTTCGTGCTGCGGCGGGTCTACGGCGGGGTCGGTCGAGAAACCCGGCAGCGACGACAGCGTCGGCAGCCCCCCGCTGAATGGCATGCCCGCCCCCGGAGCGCCGCCGCCCCACCCGATCGGCGATACGGCGGGTGCCGGCATGCCAGTCGGTGGAGGTGCGTAATCCGTTGGCGGATAACCGACCGCGTCGCCCAGCGGTGATACCGGGTCGAGACCCAGATCCACCGGCATTGCGGGATCGAGGGGAGCGGGAGTGCGCGGCTCGGTGCGGCCGGCGACGGCCGGCGGCGGTGCGGGCGCGGCGGGTGGCAGGTCGCCGGGGGGGCGCTCCCGATCGATCGGTTGTACGACGTCGCCGGATGCCGAGGACGCGTACAACGAGGCCAACGCCGCGGCCAGTGACGCCTTGGACGTCGAATCCATATCGGCGGTCTCCACGACCGACCGAATATCGCGCAGTTTGTCGATCAGATATCGCTGGAAGGAGCGGGCGCCGGCCGGGGTATCCAGATCGGTACGGGTGACGACGGCCGCCTCGATCTCACTCTGCAGTCGATCCAGGGCCGCCACACCCTCGGCGTGATTGGTACGGGCGTTGAGTACCGCGGTCACCACCTGCAGGTCCAGCTGCGCCGTCTGTGAATTCTGCTGAGCCAGTGCGGTTTCGGCAGTACGGATGGCTTCCGCAGCGGCACCTTCGGACTGGCCAGGTGCCTGCGGCCACAGTCCCGACACCGAACCGGGAGGGAACACATCCGTATGGGCTGCCCTGAGCTTGGCCAATACCCCCGAGATAACCGCCGGCGCGCTCACCGGGTTAGCCGCGGCCGCGATGTCACCGGCGGACAACCCGGCCATCCAGGCGCCGTCGTCACCGGTCGCTTGCCGGATGCGGGTTATCGCGTCGAGCAGGTCTTGGTAATCCGCCACCGCGAGCCTCTCATGGCGGTGACTTTAGGGAGGCCGGCGGTAGTGGACAATTCACCCTGTTGGCCGGTGGAACTAGACCGGGCGACGGATCGCCACGCTGGGTCCCATTCGGCTGATCTGCACCGTCGCGCCCGGGTACGGGGCCTCAACGACGAGGTTGTCACCAATGGCCAGTTGGACGTGGCCGGCGTGCGGGAAGACCAGATCGCCGGGACGTACCTGTGCGGGTGAAATGGGCATGCCATCGTTGATCTGGTCATAGGTGGTGCGGTGCAACCGAATTCCTGCCCGCTCATAGGCCCACTGGACCAGGCCGGAGCAGTCGAAGCGGTCCGGGCCTTCGGCTCCCCACACATAGGGACAACCCAGTCTGCTCAGCGCGGCGCGCACCACGGTTTCGGCACGACGATCATTGCTCGATGCGCGGCCGGCGCCGCGCCGGTACCGCAGGTTCCGCAGTGCGGCCCGATGACGACGAGCCTGCCTGCGGGCGGCAAGGACATAGCGCCGCTGGGTTCTCAGGCGAATCACCCTGCGGCGCAACAGTTCTCGTGCGGCAATCGGGTTGGTTGGTGCTGGTGCCACATCGGCCCGGGCAGCGGCCAGCACGGCCGCTGTGTTGTGATGTGCATCGCGATGGTCACGGTCGGCCTCGGCGATGATCTGAGCCAGTTCGGCATCGGTCCCGCGTGACGCCATCAGTTCGATCAGCCGGACCGCGCGTGAATCCCGATAGGCGGCGGCGGTCATGCCAGTTCCGCCGGGTAGCGGTGGCGATCCCGCCGTGACAACCTCAGCCGGCCGGTGGTCGCCGACGACCGCGAACAGTGCGTGCGCGCGGCGCAGAATGTCCACCTCGCAGACCGTCACGACTCCCCCGCGGCGAACGCATTCACCCTGGGCAGTGCGGCTGGCGGAATCACGCCGCAGGTGCGGATATCCCACATCTCCTCACCGGTGATCCCGAGAAGTGTCGCGATCACCGGGTCGGGCAACCCGGAGCGAGCGCAGGCACGGTCGAACCGGGTACTGATACTGCCCGGCAACCGTTCGAGCAGATCGCGGCGAATTGCTTCCATGGCTTTGAGATGGGCCATCAGCCGGGCGGTGGATGGTCCCGGATCGGTGGCGACCGCGACCCGCCACGAGTTGGCAGCAAGCTGCTCGGCTTTCACACACTGCGAGATCGCAGATCGAATAGTGATGTCGTATTCGTTCGATGCCTCCCGCGGCAGGCGCTCCATCAACGAAGTGAGGGTTTCGAGCTGAGCTTCGGCGCTCGCTTCGAGCACTTCGGCGACGTTGTGCCTGCTGAGTACGACACCGCCGGCACCGACTGTGCCGGGCGCCGGCCCGGTTGACGGGCTGGCCAGCAGCTGCGCGAGTTCGGCATCTGCATCGTCGGCGACCACCAGGCGCGAGTACGTGCCCGGCGGCAGTCCTAGACCGTTTTCAACCTTCTGGACTGTGGCTTTCTGCGGTTTTCGGGTTCCTCGCTCGAGGTAGCTGAGGCCCATGGTGCTCACTCCGGTGGCAGCTGCCAAGTCCGCCAGCGACCAGTCCCGCGACTCCCGGAGTGCCCGAATTGCCGCACCCGCCGTCTCCCGGCTCACCGTCCGGACCCCGCCATGGGTGAATCGTACACAGCGGAGTGAACGTATACGTTTCTGTGTATGTTTTGATTGCACGACCGGAGCCTAGCGTATACGCTTCTGTCTCCGAAACTCGACCAGGAGGCTGCGATGAACTACCGACCGTGTTCGACAGAGCCAGAACTGTGGTTCGGCTACGCCGACGATGACACCAGTGACGGCGCCGCCAAGGCTCGCGTCTACGAACAATCCGCCACCAAAGCTCGGACCATCTGTTTGCGCCAGTGCCCACTTGCTCAGCAGCGGGCCTGCGCGCACCAGGCCATCGAAGTCGGCGAGGAATACGGGGTATGGGCCGGGGTAAAACTGCCGGGCGGCCAGTACCGCAAGCGCCATCAACTGGCACGCGCCCACCAGGTGCTGCGAGATATCGCCGCCGGGGTGATCAACCCTCGGGAACTTCCGGAGAGCGTGGAGTTGCTCTCCCGCAGCGAGGCGCCGCCCGTCATCGCTGCGAGGGTCGTCCACGTGCACGTCGGCAGGCAGCCCCAGACCGCAGCCTGACGACTCGCCACTCCCCCGCGTTCGGACATCCGTTCAGACGCGCCGCGCGAGGGTAGCCGCGGAATGGGGGCGGCCGGTAGCAGACTGTAACGATGCGGGTCGTCGTACTGCTGGCAGTCGCGGGATTGGTCGCGCTGATTGTCGCGGTGAGCACCGGTAGCGCATGGGCCGCCGGCGTGGTGATCGCACTCGCCAGCGCGGGCATCGTCCTGCTGTTGCGCGACTGGCGCGGTGAGCGCACAGGCGGCGGGATCCACTCCGGTTCGGCCTCAATCGGCACACCGCCAATCGGGGAGCCCGATGCGTCACTCATACCCGACGACTTCTCCCCCGACCTGTCCACCGATCCCCAGGGACCCTCATCGGATGCGCGTGCTGACTAGGTAATGAACTAGGTAGTGATCAGGCCAAGGGTCCCGAGATCCCGGATTGCCTGGCTGCCGCGGTGCAGCATTGCCAGCATCATGTCACCGCCACGTTCGGTTTCCGCCGAGAATGCGAACCCCAGTGTGCAGATCAGAGGTATCTGCAGCATGCCTAAACGGTAATCCGCCCAACAGGTTTCGGCGTCATACCCGGTAACGCCATGTGCAGCCAGTGCACCGTGATAGGCGTCGACAAGCTCGCGCTCATGGGCGGCGCGTTCGGTAGGCTGCAGGCTCGTCGCGATGAAATAGGACAGGTCCCGCGCCGGCAGACCAACAGCCAACGTCTGCCAGTCCACCGCCGTCACGCGGGTTCGGTCGGGATCGAAGAGCAGGTTGTCGATCCGGTAGTCACCGTGCAGCAGGCTGAACCGGTCGGGGGAGTGCAGCAACCAATCGGCCATCAACTCCGCCGACTCCAGCACCGTCTGCTGATCGGCCGGGCTCATTCGCGGGCCGAGTTTATCGATGGTGATCTGCGTCGCCAGCTTGGTGATATCTCCCAGACCACGGGCGCCGGCGTCGTCCGGGCGGGGCATCACCGTGCCGGTGAAGTCCAGCCAGGCCGGGTCGCACCAGCGGGGTCCGTGCAGTCCCGCCAATGCGGTGGCCGCCAGCCGGGCCTCGGTCACGCTGCAGCCGCGGATCTGATCGCCCTGAACCGCAGGCGCCATATCGGCCAGCAGCAGAACGAACTGTGCACCGTCGTCGGCGATCGCACAGTGATAGCAGCGGGGGAGAGGAACCGCGACCGTGTCGGCGACCTCGGTGTAAAAGGCGTGTTCCGAGCGGTAGCTCAGGGCCACCCGATCCCGGACCGCGTCGTCCTGCGCGGGAAGCTTGACGACGAAGGACTCCGGCAGGTCTTGTCCACCGCCGGCGTAGCGGACCGCGATCCGATAGGTCGCGCCCGTCTGACCGGTTCCGATCGCGCTGACCTCGACGCTGTCGACGTCGACCCGGTGGCCGCCCGCGCTCAAGATGGCGGACAGCCAGTGCGCCGTCACCTGGTCCGGGCCGCCGGGAATCGCTGTCTGTTCGCCTGAGCCCATGGCGGCGATTACAGCACGTTTAACTCTGCGCCGGACGGGCCATCGGCTACTGCCGTATCGAGAACCTGCACAATCTCGAATCACTGCCCGCCGAGGGCTCTTCGAGGTCTCCTGCTTTCCGGTAAAGATTCACGCCGCGTCAGCGGGGTGAACCCGTGCGGTGGCGATCTTCGACGACGGGTGACGCACGGCAACCCGATTCGGTTCGCGCGACGCGTTGGGCGCAAAGTCCGGCTGCGGTGACCCATCGAACGGCACTGCAGCCGCGGCCAGGCCGGTGCGCCCGCGATGTCCATTCACCCGCGGGCTCGCTATTGGGTTCGGTTCGGTCGCGGGGGAGGGCAGCACGTCCGAAATCGCGCCTGCGGGTTGCGCGGCACGTGGCGTGAAGAGGTCCTGGAACGCCGCGGCGCCCTCGGCGAAGGCCGCACCGAGATCGGCCGCCAGTTGTGCGGGATCGATATTCGGGATCAGCCCGGCGCGGACAACCTGGCCTGGCGAGGCGGTCCGGTCGTATCCGAGTTCGATAAGCACCCGCAATGTCGGCTCCACAATGTCGGTCAGCGGCCCCAATCCAATCCATCGCAACGGATACAGCATCGGCAGGTGCTGTGCCGGAATCGTGTAATAGGTGGTGTCCCCGTAGTGCTGCACCACCGTGTCGGGGTTGTAGTTCGGGCTGGCCGGATCCAGAGATACGGTCGAGAGCACGTTGCTGAGCAGCGGTGTGATCGACTCCGGCAGATACCAGTGGTCCATCAACCCGAACAGCGCGTTTATGTCGGCGAGCAGGTTGAGCGGATAGGTGGGAAAGTCCGCCCACATCTCGTACTGCCGCGCGATGTCGTAGGTCGCCAACCCGGTGTCCGTCGGCGTGGCGTTCGCCTGGGTCGACGGCGCCAGAAGTTGGGCCAGCATCGGGAACCGGGCCAGGAACCCGCCATTGGGGCGAAACGGGTTACCCGCGACGACGAACGACACCGGCGGCACATCCTGGCCGTCTGCGTATTGGGCTGCCAGCGAACGCTTTTGCACGGTGGCGATCATCGCGCTCTGCGAGTAACCGAACACGGCCAGCGGTGTGCCGGGATCCGCCTGAAGGTTCCGGCGCACCTGCGCATCGAGGAGCTCATAGCCGGTTTTGACGGAGTCGTTGAAACTCAGGCTGAACAATCCGGACACCGGCCAGAACTCCTCGGGGGTGGTCATCGCCGTACCGAGGTAACCCCCACCCCGTGTTGGTGTCACCAGTTCCTGCATCACCTGGCTGATCCATTCCGGGGTGATCACCGGTTCAAAGGTTCCGTTCATGATCAGGGCAGTCTGAGACGCAAGGAGGCTGACGCCGTCCGGGTATCCGATCCGCACCGTTGACCGGGCATCCGTAGCTGTCGAACTCAGCTGCGCAACGACCACCACGATGGCGGCAATCCACACCATCACGGCGAAGCAGACGCGCTGCCCGAAGCGAACCACGAAACCCTCCGAGTGGCCGGCATCCACATACACCGGTACCCCTGGTGATGGATACGCCGATGCCGGACAGCGCGCGGTCATCGAGTCAATCGGACTACTCGGCACATGGTGCCATTCCAATCCATCCGGGCTGATTCAGCTAACCAGCCAGAATGAATGTAGCAAATTGGGCCGGTGCGGCCCGCGCGTCAGCTCGCCTTGGGCAGCGGGCACGCGCCGTTGACGACCAGCGGCAGGTTGATCGTATCCGTCTGCAGCACACCGCCGGCGTCATTGTTTCCGCGGGCAATGATGCACTTGCCCTCGACAATGGCGTCGGCCTTCACCCGGTGTCGATCGGCGAACAAGGTCAGGTCGTTGGTCTCGACGGTGGTGTTGATTTTGCTTCCGTCGGGCCCGTATGTCGTGAGGGCAATCGTGGTCCCGGTGACGGAATCGACGGTGCCCCGGAAGCCGCCCTGCGGACTGCGCGGAAGCCCGGCGTTGTCCTGACCATTGGTCTTCTTGCACTCACCGCCACTGGAGGCGCCGACGACGACCGCATTGGCGACAACGGTTCCGCCTTCGGCCCCGCTCGCGTGGCGGATGGTGACACAGAGGCCGGGGGTAATTCCGGCGAGTGTGGCGGGGGTCAACTCCATGACCTTGGTCGAGTCCGTGAACGCCACCGACGCCGATCCCTGCGGCGAACTCACCTCGATCCTCGTGCCCGACACCGATGCGATCGAGCCGCCCACTTCTAGTTCGCCGTCGGCTTTGACCGGGGTCTCGGACGCCGGTGCGGCGACGGACGTCGAGGTCGCGGGGGACGCGGATTCACTCGACGAACTCTTCGTGGACGACGCGCACGCG
Organism: Mycobacteriaceae bacterium; assembly: GCA_037138615.1. GTDB lineage: Bacteria > Actinomycetota > Actinomycetes > Mycobacteriales > Mycobacteriaceae > Mycobacterium. The sequence continues at coordinate 15,069 of JBAXIA010000025.1, forward strand.
ACGGCCGACAGTGCCGTCATCCCAACGAGTGCCAGCACCGAGAGCTGTGCTGCGGACATTTTCTGCATGGTGGCTCCTGAACGACGATGGTGAGGTGACACTAGTTGGCATGTTCGATACCCGCTGTGCGCTTGGTTGAACACCGGGCGAACTCTCGGGCCGCACAGACCCGGCCGCTGGCCCGGGAATCCGTCACCGGCGGGCCGGCTTGCCCTCTTCAATAACTCTGGTGGGCGAAGGGGGACTTGAACCCCCACGTCCCGAAGGACACTGGCACCTGAAGCCAGCGCGTCTGCCATTCCGCCACTCGCCCAAAACAACCGGGGGAGCGTATCACGGTGCGAGTGTGGATCCCCAACCCGAAATCAGGCCCTGAGGCTGGCGGAATTGACTGCGTGAGCCCGCTTTGAACTGCGAAAATGCCGCACTTCGCGTTTTGCTTGTGACCGTACGCCGACCTCGGCCGATACCATGACCGATGCGGTGCACCGTCGCAACAGGGCGGCGGACTCGACGTAGGGCGGTCCGATGGCTAACCAGAGAGGTCTGGTTCAACGCATCGAGCGCAAGTTAGAGGACAGCGTGGGCGACGCGTTCGCCCGGGTCTTCGGGGGGTCAGTCGTTCCGGAGGAGGTCGAGGCCCTGCTGCGTCGAGAGGCTTTCGACGGGCTGCAGACCCTGCCCGGCGAGGTGTTCTTGGCTCCCAACGACTATGTCATTACCCTCAGTGTGTCCGATTTCCAGAAGATAAGCGATGACCGCGAACTGACCGCGGAAGCGTTCGCCAAGCACCTGGCGGGATATATTCAGGAGCAGGAGTGGCAAACCTATGGTGACGTGGTCCTCCGCTTCGAGGAGTCCGGGGGCCTGCGCACCGGCCAGTACCGCGCCCGAGCCGTCGTCAACCCCGACGCCGCCGCACCCGCCACAGCAGCATCGAACCATGCGAACACCGCAGAACCAGGAGTGCCAGCGATGACCGACAACCAGTACCGCGGCGGCCAAAGCCAGGGACGTCCCGGCGACGAGCACTACGACGATCAGTACGGGCGGCCCGAGGAGGATCCGCGCGCCGCAGCACCGGAACCGCAGCGGCCGCCCTACCCGCCCGAGCAGGGCTACGCACCCCCGGAGCAGGGCTATGCACCGTCTTACGACCAGGGCTACCCACCCAGACAGGGCTACCCCGACCAGGGTTACGGCCAGGGTTACGAGCAGCGGCCCCCGGCCGGCTACGGCGCCCCGGGGTATGACCAGGGCTACCGCCAGCCGCCGCCCGGATACGCCGGGCCGCCGCAGTACGGGCCCCCGCCCGGAGGCGGTTACCCGCCCCCGCCAACCGATTACGACTATGGTCGGCCGCCCGCGGGTCGCCAGGAGGATCCCGGCTACGGCCGCTACGAGCAGCCACGCCCCCCGTACCCCGAGCAGCCCGGCTACCAGCAGCCCGGCTACGGAGCGCCCTACGGTCGGCCGGAGTACGGCCAACCCGACTACGGCCGCTATGAGCCGGCCGGTTACGGCCAACCGCCGCAGGGCGGCTACCCGCCACCGCCGCCGGCACCTGACTATGGCTACAACCCGGAGCCGCAGGGCGGCTATGGCGCCTACGCTCCGCCGGCCCAGCCGGAATACCCCGCTCCAGGACCCGCCGTCACACTTCAGCTCGATGACGGCAGCGGACGCACCTACCAACTGCGTGACGGCGCGAACGTGATCGGCCGCGGCCAGGACGCGCAATTCCGGCTGCCCGACACTGGCGTGTCACGACGCCATGTGGAGGTCCGCTGGGACGGCCAGGTAGCGCTGCTTTCCGACCTGAACTCGACCAACGGGACCACCGTCAACAACGCCCCGGTTCAGGAGTGGCAACTCGCCGACGGCGACGTTATCCGGGTCGGCCACTCCGAGATCATCGTTCGCGTTCACTGAGGTCGCCGGGGCCTTGGGCTCGGGCGGTGCTGGGCGGCTTCGCCCTCGCGCACTCCGGCACCCAAGTATCCTGTGTCGTTGCCGAAGTCGGCCCGGGTGGCCCGGTGTCACTGAGGCTGCGACCACGGCAGGAGAACGGAGGGCCGACCGATGCAGGGATTAGTTCTGCAACTGACCCGCGCCGGTTTCCTGCTTCTGCTCTGGCTTTTCATCTGGTCGGTACTGCGCATCCTGCGCAACGATATTTACGCACCCACCGGCGCGGTCATGGTTCGACGCGGGCTGGCACTGCGGAGCCCGCGCTCGCCGGCCCGTCAGAATCGGACCGCAGCCCGCTACCTGGTGGTCACCGATGGCGCGTTGGCCGGAACCCGGATCACTCTCGGCACCCAGCCGGTGCTCATCGGACGCGCCGACGACTCCACCCTGGTGCTCACCGATGATTACGCCTCGACCCGCCATGCTCGACTCTCGCAGCGTGGTCCCGACTGGTACGTCGAGGACCTCGGCTCGACCAATGGGACCTACCTCGACCGGTCGAAGGTCACGACCGCGGTACGGGTTCCCATCGGCACGCCGGTGCATGTCGGTAAAACAGTGATTGAGTTGCGCCCATGACCCTGGCCCTTCGCTACGCCGCCCGGAGCGACCGGGGACTCGTACGCGCCAACAATGAGGACTCGGTGTACGCCGGCGCGCGGCTGCTGGCCCTTGCCGACGGTATGGGCGGCCACGCCGCTGGCGAAGTAGCCTCCCAGTTGGTGATCGCCGCACTGGCACATCTCGATTACGACGAGCCCGGCGGCGATCTGCTCAACAAGCTGGAAACCGCTGTACACGAGGGTAACTCGGCGATCGCCGAGCACGTCGACCTAGACCCGGATCTCGACGGCATGGGAACTACCCTCACCGCGATCCTGTTCGCGGGCGATAGGCTCGGCCTGGTTCACATCGGCGACTCCCGCGGCTACTTATTGCGCGATGGCGAGCTGACACAGATCACCAAGGACGACACGTTCGTGCAGACCCTCGTCGATGAGGGTCGGATCACCGCTGACGAGGCACACAGCCATCCCCAGCGATCACTCATCATGCGGGCGCTCACCGGGCACGAGGTGGAACCGACGCTGATCATGCGCGAGGCCCGCGAAGGCGACCGCTACCTGTTGTGCTCAGACGGTCTGTCGGACCCGGTCAGCCAGGAAACCATCCTCGAGGCGCTCAAGCTCCCGGGTGTCACCGAGAGTGCAGACCGGTTGATTGAACTCGCCCTACGCGGCGGCGGCCCGGATAACGTCACCGTCGTCGTCGCCGATGTCGTCGACCACGACTACGCCGATCAAACCCAGCCGATCCTCGCCGGCGCGGTATCCGGCAACGACGACAGCCTCGCACCGCCCAATACCGCGGCCGGCCGCGCCTCGGCGATGGCACCTCGTCCTCCGGTCGCCAAAGCCGTTGTCCCCGAACCGGATCCGCTGCCCACATCACAGCCCCGGCGGCGGGCCTTTATCGCCGCCGCTCTGGTGACACTGCTGGCGTTGGCCGGTATCGGCATCGGCTACAAAATAGTCCGCAACTACTACTACGTCAGCGCCTACGGGGACACCGTCGCCATCATGCGCGGCATCCAGGGCTCGATACTCGGCGTCAGCTTGCAGCAGCCGTATCTGCTCGGCTGTGTCAATGACCGCGGCGAACTCTCGCAGATCAGCTACGGCCAGGAGACTGGAAATCTGGGCTGCCACCTGATGCGGCTCGGTGATCTGCGGCCCGCCGGGCGGACCCAGGTGATGGCCGGGCTTCCAGCCGGGAGCCTCGATGATGCAATCGGCCAGCTGCGGGAGCTAGCCCGCAACTCGCTGCTTCCGCCGTGCGCGCCGCCCGCGTCGACCAACCCCGCGTCGACTAACCCCGCGTCGACTAACCCCGCGCCGAACAGCACCGTGCCCCCGGCGGCCCCGCGAAGCGGAACCGCGACACCGGCCGCCCCAACGCCGACGAAGTCTCCGAGTTCATCGGCGAAGACACCGCAGGCTTCTGCTACTCCGTTGCCTGCACCGCAGCAGACGCCGGGCACTGACTGCCGGGCGGCGGCATGACCGGCCCGCAGGCATGCGACGGCGGCAAAAAACCGGCCCGCCTATGACGACCGCACCGCAGCCGCCGGTCGCGATCATCCCGCCGCTACCGACCCGCCGCAATGCCGAACTGGCACTGGTGTGCTTCGCCACCGCGATCACCGGTGTCGCCCTGACGATCGTTGAGGCCAACCAGGAGCAGGGCATCAGCTGGGACCTTGTGAGTTACACCCTGGCGTTCCTGACCCTGTTCGTCGGTGCGCATCTGACGATCCGGCGTTTTGCGCCCTACGCCGACCCGTTACTGCTTCCCGTCGTCGCGTTGCTGAACGGTCTGGGCCTGGTGCTCATTCACCGTCTCGATCTCGTCGAGGGAATGCAATCTGACAGCCACGCAGCCGGTCGGCAGATGCTGTGGACCCTACTCGGTGTCATCGGCTTCTCACTGGTCGTCGTCTTTCTCACCGACCACCGGTTGTTGGCACGCTACGACTACACCTGCGGCGTGGCCGGGCTGGTACTACTCGCTATACCCGCACTGCTGCCGACCAGTCTGTCGGAGACCAATGGTGCGAAGATCTGGATTCGCCTGCCGGGCTTCAGTATTCAGCCCGCAGAGTTCTCCAAGATCCTGCTGTTGATCTTCTTCGCAGCAGTCCTGGTCACCAAGCGCAATCTCTTCACCAGCGCCGGACAGCATTTCCTCGGCCTGGACCTGCCGCGGCCGCGCGATCTGGCCCCGCTGCTGGCGGCGTGGATCATCTCCGTTGGAGTAATGGTCTTCGAGAAGGACCTGGGCACCTCGCTGCTGCTCTACGCCTCATTCCTGGTGATGGTTTATATCGCCACCGAGCGATTCAGTTGGGTCGTGATCGGCCTGAGCCTGTTCGCCGCGGGAAGTGTTGCGGCATATCATCTTTTCGGCCATGTCCGGGGACGTATCGAGACCTGGATAGACCCCTTCGCCGACCCTGAGGGTTGGGGTTACCAAATAGTGCAGTCGCAATTCAGCTTCGCGACCGGCGGTGTATTCGGCACCGGTCTGGGCAATGGCCAGCCCGGCACCGTCCCGGCCGCCTCCACGGATTTCATCATCTCCGTCGTGGGGGAGGAGTTAGGGCTTGTCGGGTTGGCTGGCGTGCTGATGCTCTACACCATCGTGATCGTGCGAGGCCTGCGCACCGCAGTGGCGGTGCGCGATAGCTTCGGCAAGCTGCTTGCAGCCGGCCTGTCATCGACGCTGGCGATCCAGCTGTTCATCGTGGTCGGTGGCGTCACCGCCCTGATCCCGCTCACCGGTCTGACCACACCGTGGATGTCCTACGGCGGGTCCTCGCTGGTGGCCAATTATCTTCTGCTGGCCATCCTGGTACGGATCTCGCACGCGGCCCGTCGGCCGATCCAGACCAGCCAACACACACCCCTTGCGGCAGCGCGCACCGAGGTGATCGCCCGATCATGAACACATCGCTGCGTCGAATCTCGTTGATGGTCATGGCGTTGACCGTGCTGCTGTTGATCAATGCCACCGTCACGCAGGTCTTCCGTGCTGATGCGTTGCGGTCGGACCCACGAAACCAGCGGGTGCTGCTCGACGAGTACTCGCGTCAGCGGGGTCAGATCACCGCCGGTGGCCAATTGCTGGCCTATTCGCTGTCGACAACCGGCCGCTACCGGTTCCTTCGGGTTTACCCGGATCCCTATGTGTACGCACCGGTGACCGGGTTCTACTCGCTGCGGTTCTCGAGCAACGGCCTCGAGCGGGCTGAGGACCTGATCCTCAACGGCTCCGATGAGCGGCTGTTCGGCAGGAGGCTCGCGGATTTCTTCACCGGCCGAGACCCGCGCGGCGGCAATGTGGACACCACCCTCGTCCCGCGGATACAGCAGGCCGCATGGACGGCCCTGCAGCAGGGCTGCAACGGACCGTGCAAGGGCTCAGTGGTGGCCCTGGAGCCCTCCACCGGGAAGATCTTGGCGATGGTCTCCTCTCCCTCATACGACCCCAACATGCTCGCCACGCATGACACCGAGGCACAGGGCAAGGCCTGGCAGCAATTGGGCGACGACGCGGCCGCACCGCTGACTAACCGCGCCATCGCCGAGCGGTACCCGCCGGGATCGACGTTCAAGGTGATCACGACCGCGGCTGCCCTGCAGGCCGGAATCACCGAGGACGAGCCGTTGACCGCGGCCGGCTCGATCCCGTTGCCCAATAGCACCGCAACGCTCGAGAACTACGGCGGTACGCCGTGCGGAACCGCGCCGACTGCGCCCCTGCGGGAGGCCTTCGAGCGATCCTGCAACACCGCGTTTGTGGAACTGGGGATGCGGATCGGCGCCGACGCCCTGCGCAGCACTGCCGAGGCCTTCGGGTTCGACAGCCCGCCGGCAGCCATTCCACTGCAGGTCACCGAGTCGATCATGGGACCAATGGCTGATGCTGCCGCGGTGGGGATGTCGAGCATGGGACAGAAGGACGTGGCGGTGACTCCGCTGCAAAACGCAATGGTGGCCGCGGCGATAGCCAACGCCGGTGTGGTGATGCAGCCGTACCTGGTGGACAGCCTCGAGGGGCCCGACCTTTCCAGCATCAGCACGACCGCGCCACAGCAGCAGCGGCGGGCGGTTTCGGCGCAGGTCGCGGCTAAGCTAACGAATTTGATGATCGGCGCCGAGAAGTTCACCCAACAGAAGGGGGCGATTCCCGGCGTGCAGATCGCATCCAAGACCGGAACCGCCGAACACGGCACCGATCCGCGGGCGACCCCGCCGCACGCCTGGTACATCGCCTTCGCGCCCGCACAGAACCCGAAGGTCGCGGTGGCGGTGCTCGTCGAGAACGGCGGGGATCGGCTTTCGGCCACCGGCGGCGAATTGGCGGCGCCGATCGGGCGGGCGGCTATCGCGGCGGCGTTGCAGGAGGCGTCGTGAGCCCCCGCAGCCGAGCGAAGCGAGGCAAGCAATGAGCCCCCGCAGCCGAGCGAAGCGAGGCAAGCAATGAGTCCCCGCGTCGGCGTGACGCTGTCGGGGCGTTACCGGCTGCAACGACTGATCGCGACCGGCGGTATGGGCCAGGTGTGGGAAGCCGTCGACAGCCGGTTGGGGCGTCGTGTTGCGGTCAAGGTTCTCAAACAGGAGTTCTCCTCCGATCCTGAGTTCCTGGAACGCTTCCGGGCCGAGGCGCGCATCGTCGCGATGCTCAACCATCCAGGGATCGCGGCCGTGCACGATTACGGCGAGACGGATATGGACGGCGAGGGTCGTACTGCATATCTGGTGATGGAATTGGTCAACGGCGAGCCGCTCAACTCGGTGATCAGGCGTACCGGCCGGTTGTCACTGCGTCACGCCCTCGACATGCTCGAGCAAACCGGGCGCGCACTTCAGGTCGCCCATACCGCCGGCCTAGTTCATCGCGACGTCAAGCCAGGGAACATCCTTATCACACCGAGCGGGCAGGTGAAGCTCACCGATTTCGGTATCGCCAAGGCGGTCGACGCCGCACCGGTCACTCAGACCGGAATGGTCATGGGCACTGCGCAATACATCGCGCCCGAACAGGCACTCGGTGAGGACGCCACCGCGGCCAGCGACGTGTATTCGCTGGGAGTTGTTGGCTACGAAGCGGTTTCGGGCAAGCGACCCTTCGTCGGCGAGGGCGCGCTGACAGTTGCGATGAAGCACATCAAGGAAACGCCGGCACCCCTTCCCGCAGACCTACCCCCCAATGTTCGGGAACTCATCGAGATCACCCTGGTGAAAAGCCCCGGGATGCGGTACCGCAACGGAGGACAGTTCGCCGACGCCGTGTCGGCGGTCCGCTCCGGGCGGCGCGCGCCGCGACCGAACTCCGCACCCGTCGTCAAGGCCAACCCGGTCGCGGTCCCGGGTGCAAAACGGGCAGCGCCGGAGGCGCGGGCAACCCCGCCATCGCGGCCGCGCACCGGTGCCGGCCACCGGACTCCGCCGCCACCGCGGCGAGCGTTCTCCTCGGGACAGCGCGCCCTACTTTGGGCGGCCGGCGTGCTGGGTGCCCTCGCGATCATCAGCGCGATCCTGATTGTGTTGGCCGACCGGGACAGACGTGCCAACACCCCGGTCGAGCAGACCGTTACCGATACGGTCACGCCGGGCGCGCCCGATGGGCAGCCACCGGCGGCACCGTCAGGGTGGACCGTTGAGTTGAGGCCCGATGCGCATCTGAGCCGGATCCGTTTCACGGGCGCGAGCCCGGTAGAGGCTCACGTCACCGGGGTCAGCAACGAGGCAACGCGATGACGTCACCGCGGCACCTTTCCGATCGCTACGAGCTGGGGGAGATCCTCGGCTTCGGCGGGATGTCCGAGGTGCACCTGGCCCGCGATCTACGCCTGCATCGCGATGTAGCGGTCAAAGTTTTGCGTGCGGATCTGGCCCGCGACCCGAGCTTCTATTTGAGATTCCGCCGCGAGGCGCAGAACGCCGCCGCCCTGAACCACCCCGCGATCGTCGCCGTCTACGACACCGGGGAAGCCGAGACTCCCAGCGGGCCGCTGCCCTACATCGTGATGGAGTACGTCGACGGGGTCACCCTGCGCGACATCGTCCACACCGACGGACCGATGCCGCCCCGTCGGGCCCTGGAGGTGATCGCCGACGCGTGCCAGGCGCTCAACTTCAGCCACCAGCACGGGATCATCCACCGCGACGTCAAGCCGGCCAACATCATGATCTCCAAGGCCGGTGCAGTGAAGGTGATGGACTTCGGGATCGCCCGTGCGCTGGCCGACAGCAACAACAGCGTCACGCGGACAGCGGCAGTAATCGGCACCGCCCAATATCTGTCCCCGGAACAGGCGCGCGGAGATTCTGTCGATGCACGCTCAGACGTGTACTCGCTGGGGTGCGTTCTCTACGAAATGCTCACCGGCGAACCGCCTTTCGTCGGCGACTCCCCGGTCGCAGTTGCCTACCAGCATGTACGGGAGGACCCGGTACCGCCCTCTCTACGGCACCCGGGCATCTCTCCTGAGCTTGATGCCGTCGTGCTCAAAGCGCTGACAAAAAATCCCGAAAATCGCTATCAGACGGCTGCCGAGATGCGCGCGGATCTGGTCCGAGTGCACAGCGGCGAGAAGCCTGAGGCGCCCAAAGTGCTGACCCATGCCGAGCGCACCATGATGATGGCGCCGTCGCGATCGAACGCACGCGCAGATGCCAGAAGAACCGCGGCCTTCGACTACTCCGGCCGCTCTGGGCGCGGAGGCGGATCGATCGGCCGATGGCTCGGAGCCGCGGCGATTCTGGCCATCCTGACCGTGGTGGTGACCCTGGCGATCAACATGGTCGGCGGCAAGCCGCGCGAACTAGGTGTGCCCGACGTCCGCGGACAGGTTTCGGCCGACGCGATAGCGACGCTGCAGAACAAGGGCTTCAAAATCCGCACCCAGCAGAAGCCGGACAACACCGTTGCGCCGGACCATGTCATCAAGACCGATCCCCCGGGTAATACGTCGGTGGACGCCGGCGACGAGATCCTGATCAGCGTGTCAACCGGACCCGAACAGCGCGAGGTGCCCGATGTGTCGGGGCTGAGTTACGCCGACGCGGTCAAGAAACTCACCGCGGCCGGCTTCGGCAAGTTCAAACAGGCCGATGGTCCGTCGGCTCCCGAGCAGAAGGACAAGGTTCTCAACACGGTTCCGCCGGCCAATCAGACCTCGGCGATCACCAACGAAATCACGGTTGTCGTGGGCTCCGGTCCGCAGGCCCGCGAGATTCCCGACGTTGGCGGGCAAACTGCTGACCTGGCCGCCAAAAACCTCAACACGCTGGGTTTCCCGACCATCCTCACCGCAACTGTGGACAGCCCCGAACCGGCCGGGCAGGTACTGGCGACCGATCCGCCCATCGGCACGGCTGTCCCTCTGGACAGCCCGATCACCCTGAAGGTGTCGAAGGGCAATCAGTTCGTCATGCCAAACCTGGTGGGCCAGTTCTGGGTTGATGCCGAGCCGAACCTGCGAGCACTCGGGTGGACCGGTGTGCTGGTGAAAGGTCCGGACGTGCCCAACAGCGGTCAGCGGACCAATGCGGTCGTCGTCCAGAGCCCCTCGGCGGGCTCGGGAGCGAGCTTCGACGGTCCGCTTACGCTGAGCTTTGCGTCGTAGTCACCCGGGACGGGTCGGCGGCGGTCGCGCTGCGCACGGTATCGGCGACCTCGTGCTCCAGACGCCGAACAAGCGACTCGGCCGGGGAACTGCCGCAGTAGCCCAGCCAGTTCGCCAGCAGCCGATGGCCCCCCTCGGTAAGGATCGACTCCGGGTGGAACTGCACGCCGTGGATGGGCAACTCGACATGGCGAACCGCCATGATCACCCCGCCCTCGGTGTGTGCGGTGACTTCCAATTCCGGCGGCACGGTGTCCGGGAGGATCGTCAACGAGTGGTAGCGGGTCGCGGTAAACGGATCCGGAAGGCCCTGTAGCACTCCGGCATTGGTGTGGAATACGGTGCTGGTCTTGCCGTGAAGAAGTTCCGGCGCACGGTCGACGGTAGCGCCGAATGCCACTCCGATGGCCTGATGGCCCAGGCAGACGCCCAACACCGGCGTGCGCTGGGCAGCGCAGGCCCGCACCAGGCCGATCGCGGCACCGGCCCGCTCGGGCGTACCCGGTCCGGGGCTCAGTAGCACGCCGTCGAACTCCTCCGCGACCGCTGCGATTTCGGCGGCGCCGGCCAATCGCGGGTCGTCATTGCGCCAGACCTGCGCGTCAACACCGAGCTGGCCCAGGTACTGAACCAGGTTGAACACGAAGCTGTCGTAGTTGTCGACGACCAATACCTGCACGCCTGACACGCTACCCGCGGTGTCGCTGGGATAATCTCGTAAGACCCCTAGTCTCCAGTGAAGGTATCCATGCCCAAGTCCAAGGTCCGCAAGAAGAACGACTTCACCGCCAGCTCGGTCAGCCGAACGCCGGTGAAGGTCAAGGCCGGCCCCTCCAGCATGTGGTTCGTCGTGCTGTTCATCGGCCTGATGCTGATCGGGCTGGTGTGGTTGCTGGTCTTCCAGTTGGCAGCCTCCGGGCTCGACACCCCGGCAGCACTGCAGTGGATGGCTGACCTGGGCCCGTGGAATTACGCGATCGCGTTCGGGTTCATGATCGCCGGCTTGCTCCTGACCATGCGGTGGCGGTGACCGAAGCAGCGACGGCAATCACACCGGTGTGATTCTATCCCCACTGTGGATAGCTTCTGTGGATAACCGCGCGTGGGGCCCCCGAACAGCGGCTATCGCGGCCGTAGCCCTGGCCGGCATTGCGATGGCGGTGGGTTGGGCGACGGTCGCGTCCGACCCGCCGGGTCGGATCCTCACCGGAATAGCAGCCGTCGGTCTACTGGTATTCGCCGCCGGAAGCTGGCGCGCCCGGCCCAGGCTCGCGATCACCGCAGACGGCCTGGTGTATCGGGGATGGTTCCGCTCCGCGACGTTACGGCGCGCCGATATCGACCTGATCCGCATTACCGAGTTCCGCCGATTCGGCCGCAAGGTGCGATTGCTGGAGATCGACACGACAGGTCCCGATTCCGAAGCGGCGCTGATCGTCCTCAGCCGCTGGGACCTCGGCTGCGATCCGTTGGTTGTCCTCGACGAACTGACTGAAGCGGGGTATGCACCGCGCTGATGCGCGTCGGGTGGCCGCTACGGGGAGATCGTGACCGACTCGATCACGACGGCGTCGTTGGGACGGTCGTTGCGATCGACCGGGGTGCCGGAGATGGCATCGACGACTTTCTGCGACTCCGGATCGACGACTTCACCAAAGATGGTGTGCTTGCGATTGAGGTGCGGTGTCTTGCCCACCGTGATGAAGAACTGGCAACCATTGGTTCCCGGACCGGCATTGGCCATCGCCAGCAGGTAGGGCCGGTCGAACTGCAACTCGGGGTGGAACTCGTCGGCGAACTTGTATCCCGCGTCGCCGCGGCCGGTGCCGGTCGGATCGCCACCCTGGATCATGAATCCGTCGATGACGCGGTGAAACACCGCGCCGTCGTAGAACGGTCCGGAGGTTCCACCGGATGCATTCTGTGTCGAGTAGTCCTTGGTGCCCTGCGACAGCCCAACGAAGTTGGCGACGGTCTTGGGTGCGTGGTTGCCGAAGAGGGCGATCTTGATGTCGCCGCGATTGGTGTGCAGGGTCGCGGTCGCGGTTTGGATCGGGCTTGTGCTCACGGGAGATCAGTGTGCCACCCGCGACACCGGAGGGGTATGGCCGGGGCTACCCGTCGGCGGTTGCGGTCAGGGTCGCTGCGAGATGTACGACTCCCGGTCATGGCCGGGGTGGCTGTAGAGGATGTCGAGCGTTCGCAGATACGTGTGCAGGCCGGCGTCTTGGATCGGCAGGACGTGAGCGTCCTCGCCTGATTCATTGTGGTGGGAGTGCCAGTACCCGGCAGGGGTGATGAAGGAGGCGCCCGACACCCAGTCTTCCCGATGGCCGTTTTTGATCATGCCGTCTGAATCCAGTTCGGTGCCGATCATCGTGTAGCACCCCGGTTTACAGCTGATGACGAAGTCCAGCGCAACGGACTCATGGCGGTGGGGGTACTGGACCTTGCCTTTGGGTAGCAGGCCGAACATGGCCCACAGGGTGTGCGTGATAGTTCGGGTCTGGGGGAAATTGGAGTTGGCGAGCAGAACGCTGACGCGATTGGCCTGACTGGTTACCGGATCATTGGCGATCTGCTCGAGTTTGGCGGCCGCCTTGGCGTGCTGGAAAACCGTCGGTTTGAAACGCTCCTCGGTAGCGGTGGCACCGAGGTAGCGGAGCAGCGGCGCATCGTGCACCCAATACATACCGGCTTCCCCGTCGGTGTGATGCACGGCTTCACCATGGGCGGGGAAAACCATGAAATCGCCTTCGCTCCAGTCAATTTGCTTCCCACAGGCCTCCGTACGCCCCGCCCCCTGGAACACGAAGAACAGCTGGCTGGTCGCCAGCGCACTGGTCCTGATGCTGCCTTTGACAATCCGGACAAAATTAGCGAGCAGCGCAGGGCTGGTGGCCGGGCCGGGAACCTGCATCTGCTCGCTAACGTCCAGCGGCAGAATGCCGCTGGACTTCTGCTGAAAGAATTCCGGCGAGAAGGAGTGGTAGGGAACCGGGGGGATCAGCCCGGCGAAGATGGGATTGGCGGTAGAGGCGTAGTCGTAATACAGAGCCTCTTCGGTCAGGTTTCCCATTCCCGAATCTGATGTCGGCGTGTTCACGCCGCAGACATTAACGCATCCGCGCAAATTGTGGAGCCTAGGAGATTCGAACTCCTGACATCTGCCTTGCAAAGGCAGCGCTCTACCAACTGAGCTAAGGCCCCGTCTCGCTGTTCTGGTCGTGAAGGGTGTGCCGTAACGCCCCACCGACGACCAGGACATCGTGGGCCTAGGAGGACTCGAACCTCCGACCTCTTCGTTATCAGCGAAGCGCTC
>JBAXIA010000026.1:0-27653 GCA_037138615.1 Mycobacteriaceae bacterium
CCCTGCCTGAAGTGTCCCGCATGGTGAGCCCGGCCGAAGCCGTCGCCCAGGCCGCGGCGCCGATTCAACCGATCGCACCTGCACCGGTGGCAGCCCCGTCCTTCGATCCCAACAGCCCGCCGACCCAGGACTTCATGTACCCGTCGATCAGCGCCGGCTGCCTCAAAGACGGCGGCAACGTCATCGCGGCCGCACTGTCAGTCGCCGGCCCGGCGAAGATCCCCACGCCCGGCCCCGGTCCGGGCCAGACGGCCTACGTGTTCACCGCCGTGGGTACTCCGGCGCCGGCCGCCGAGCAGAAGTTGCCGCTCAACGTCACCTGGGTCAACCTCACCACCGGGCGTTCGGGCAGCGCGACACTCAAACCCAACCCCGGTATCAACCCTGATGGCCCGACCACACTGACCGCCATCGTCGACACCGGCTCAGGCAGCATCATGTCGACGATCTTCGGCCAGGTGACCACTCTGGACAAGCAGTGCACCTTCATGCCGACGATCGGCTCCACCGTCGTACCGTGATCGTTGTTTAGCGCGCGGCCTCAGCGATCGCGTCGAAGCTGCGGACTGTCTCGGCGCTCTCGGCCGCCGGCACGGGAGTCGTAAAGCTTGAGAAACGCGCGATCACCACGCGCGAGGGAACATCGATGTAGCAGTACTGGCCGAACATACCGATGCCCGTGTATGCGCGAGCGCCCTTGCGCACCCAGAATGCATTCCGGTACATGGACCAGTCAGCGAGCTCCTCAGGCGTAATCGTGGGGCTCTGGAGAAAGCAGCGTTTCGCGTCCTCATCGCCATGCTGAGTGTCGTGGACCCACTCGGCAGGGATGATGCCCTGACCATCGCGGAGGTAGGCGAGACCAAAACGCGCCAGGTCGCGAGTCGAACACGACAACCCGCCTTCGACCAACTGCGTCGCCGACGACATCAAGCATGTGGTCCGCGTCGTGCTCCATGCCCAGCGGTACCCAGAGTTGTTCGGACAAAGCATCCACGAATCGCTGTTCGGTGACGATCTCCACCAGACGCGCCGCGACGTTGGTCAGCACGGATCGATAATCGAAGTAGCGCCCGTGCTCGCGTGATTTCGGATAGGTGTGGAAGTGCGCGTACATGCCGATCGGCTCGAGAACGCCGAGCCGCCGATAGCTTGCCTGCCGCTCGTAGTCGAGGAGCGGATTGGAGGCATCCGGGTGGGCATAGAGTTCGTAGTCCTCGACGAACTCGGTTCCGGCCGTCATATCGATGACCTGACGAACGGTGGCGCTGTCGAGGCTGCTTCCGGCGAACTGCGGTGCAATATCGGTGACCAGTTGGTCCATCGCGATCAGACCCTTGCCGACCTGGATGCCCAGCATCGCGCCGACGAACGACTTCGACACGCTCATGCACAGATGCGGCGTGCGCGGCGTCATGCCGTTCGCGTACCGCTCGTAGACCACCACCCCGTCCTTGACTACTACCAGGCTTTCACCGTTCGTTGCGGTGAACTGACGATCGACAGTGGTGGTCGAGCCGTCCGTCGCCATCATCTCAACGCTGCCGAGATCCTGTGATTCAACCGGCAGCGCACTGACGACGCCCGAGTCGTTCGCCACCCGCGCCGAGGGTGCGAACTCACGCACGCGCTGAAAGGAACGGCTCTGATACGGATGGTCGAGCCAGTTGTCGGTCGTCGTCCGGGCAGGGCCAGACGGCGGCATCTAGTAGGCCATGAACAGGATGTGTTCCCGTTCGTATTCCATACCCGGGTGGGCCTCGGCGAGGTGCGCCTGGGCTAGATCGACGAGCTCGTCCTCGTCCTTGCCGACGATCGCCTCCCCGCAGGGGCAATTCAGATGCGTCTTCATTGGTTATCTCCCGTTGCTCAGGTCGTGGCTGCTTGAGCCCTGGCCGCTTTCATCTTCTTCTTGTACGTCCGCACCTGATCCAGCGACCCCTTATCCACCACATCGGCGATGGACATGTGGGTGCCGGCCTTACCGTAGTCGCCGGCGGCTGCCCGCCAGCCTCGCGGAGTAACCCCGTATTGCTTGCCCAGTAAAGCCAGGAAGATCCTGGCTTTCTGCTCGCCGAAACCGGGTAACGCTTTCAGTCGACGCAGCACCTCGGCTCCGTCGGGATCGTCTTTGGTCCACAGCCCGACGGTGTCACCGTCGTAGCGGGCAACGATCTCGCGGGCCAGGTCCTGAATCCGCTTGGCCATTGATCCCGGAAAGCGATGAACCGCGGGGGTTTGCGCGCAGACGGCGGCGAAGCGCTCCGGGTCGGCATCGGCGATCAGGCGGGCATCGATGCCGCCCAGACGGTCAGCGATCTTTCGCGGACCCGCGAAAGCAACCTCCATCGCAATCTGCTGATCGAGCAACATCCCGACGAGCAAAGCGAACGGTTCTTCGGACAGCAACGCATCGGCCGCAGGATCCTGAGTCAGCTGCAATCGCGCCACGGGACCAGTCTAGGCGGAGCCCCGAAGTCCTAGGACCGATCGGAAGTGGCGATCGGTCTCTAGCAGACCGGCGCCGGGGAGCGTTTAGCCGCCGCCGCTGCGACGGCGGAACTCCCGCCGGTTTTCCACCACACCGTGCGCGCGCAACTGCTTACCGCCGATGTCCTTGTGATCGGCGCCGCCTGCCGACTTGGCTTTCTTGCGTTCCAGCGCCTCGCGGAACTTGCGCTTGGTCTCGTCCTGGGGGTCCGAGTCGTCCTTGGCCATGTTTGGAGGGTAGCTCAACCCATCCCGGGCGGCATGCCATAGAGATGGTGAATCGGCAGTCGCAGCAGCACCCTGCGGTCGGTGACCATGGCCCGGCGGTAGTCATCCCAGTCGGGGTGCTCGCCGAGCACATTGCGATACAGCACGATCAGCGACTCGACAGTATCGTCGTCCGGTGAAGCCGCAGGCGGACTCAGTATCGCGTCCCCCTCGGCGACCGCATAGGACCAGCCGTCCTCCGAGCTGACCAGCATCGAGGCACGGGTGTCGCGACGAAGGTTGCGCGTTTTGGCAAGCGTTTCGATGACGGACACCTCGAACGTCAGGGTTCGCGGATCGAAGTGATAGGTCACGTTGGAGAGCTGCGGGCGGCCATCGCGTTTGATCGTCGCCAGGATGCCCAGCGAATTGCCGGTGATCACTGCGAGGAGCTTGTCATCGAAGACGTGACGTGTCACATCCGAAAGCCTACTGCCGTTGTCCCGCGGTGGACCGCCGGTAGGCTGACAGTCAAATGGACCGCCCCGCAAAGGTTGACGCCGACATGATCAGCGGTGTGTCTGAGACCGCCCTACTGACTCTCAATGGCCGCGCGCACCAGGCCGGTCTGCCCGATCCGATCATCGACGACCCGATGGCCATCACGTTGCGCGATTCATTTGACGTCGACTACGACAAGTTCGGCCGCCAGGGGCAGGAGATGGCATTGCGCTCGCTGGCCGTCGATCAGTGCACCGCTGCGTACCTGCGCGCCCATCCCAAAGCCACCGTCGTGGCACTCGCCGAGGGTTTTCAAACCAGCTTCTGGCGCCTGGACAAAGCCGTGCCTAATGCGCAGTTCAGGTGGATTTCGGTGGACCTCCCTCCGGTCATTGAGTTGCGCGAACGGCTACTGCCCCAAACCCCGCGCATCACCAATGTTGGCCAGTCGGCTCTGGACTACAGCTGGATGGATCGGGTGGATGACTCCGATGGAGTATTCATCACCGCTGAGGGCCTGCTGATGTACCTGCAGCCCGACGAGGCGATGAGTGTGATTACCCACTGCGCCCAACGTTTTCCCGGCGGCCAGATGTTTTTCGACCTTCCCCCGACGATCGTCAAGAAGATCGCGCCCAATGGCCTGCGCTCGTCCAAGAACTACCGGGTGCCGCCGATGCCGTTCAGCCTCTCGATCAACCAACTATGCGATCTCGTAGGGACGATGCCTGGACTCACAGCGGTACACGACATACCAATGCCCAGGGGGCGCGGCCTGTTCTTTGACAAAATCTTCCCGAGCTTGTGGGGGTTGGGCCCGTTGAAGCCATTCCGGGGCGTGTATGCGCTACTCGAATTCGGCTGAGCCTCAGCTGAATTCGGCATCCAGATAGCGCATCGCCTCTGGCTTTCCCAGCCCCAGACCGCGGGCCACCTCAGCATAGCTTTGCGCTGCGGCCGCCATCGCACCATCGGCGGGATCAGAGCGGGCGACGAACGTACCCCACCGCCGGCGGGTTTCTACAATCCCGGCGCCCTCCAGTTCGCGGTAGGCGCGCGCCACGGTGTTCGGTGCCAAACCGAGCTCTGCGGCTAATTCCCGCACCGTGGGGAGCCGCGTGCCCGCGGCCAGTCTCCCGTCTCGGACGGCGTCGATCACCGCAACCCGTAACTGGTCGAACAGCGGTATACCTGAGTCGCTGTCGACCCGCAGCCACTGCGCCAGTTCCGCCACGCGCTTCAGTATCGCCGATACCGGCTATCTTGGGGATGTGCGTATCGCGGTGCTCAGCGGAGCGGGGATCTCCGCCGAAAGCGGGGTGCCGACCTTCCGCGATGACGCGACCGGCCTGTGGGCGAAGTACGACCCGTACGAGCTGTCCAGCACCGACGGATGGCAACGCCACCCCGAGCGAGTGTGGGCCTGGTACCTGTGGCGCCATCACCTGGTGCAGCAGGTAGCACCCAATGCGGGTCACCGGGCGGTGGCGGATTGGCAGGACGTCGCCGACGTCACCGTGATCACCCAGAACGTTGACGACCTCCATGAGCGGGCAGGCAGTCGCCTCGTGCATCACCTGCACGGCAGCCTTTTTGAGTTCTGGTGCGATACCTGCGGCTCGCGGTATCACCAACCGCTACCCGATATGCCAACACCCGAACTGGAGATGATGCCGCCATCCTGTGAATGCGGCGGGCTGATCCGGCCGGGCATTGTCTGGTTCGGCGAACCGCTGCCCGATGAGACCTGGCAGGCGGCGGTGGAGGCAGTCGCCCACGCCGATGTGCTGCTGGTGGTCGGCACCTCGGGCATTGTCTACCCGGCGGCCGGCCTACCGGAGTACGCACTAACGCGTGGCACGGTGGTGGTGGAAGTCAACCCCGAGCCCACCCCACTGTCGGCCAATGCCACGCTGACGATTCGCGACTCTGCCGGTGCGGCGCTGCCCGGACTGCTCGCACGGCTACCCGCACTGCTGGACATCAAGGGTTCTTGATCGCCCGGCCAAGTGCGATCTCAGAGACTGGAAGCGGAACCCAGGCCGGAAACGTCGACTGGTGTCGAGCGGTCTCGACGGTGAAGCCCGCATTGCTGATCGCGCGTTCAGTGTGACGATGAGTGTGACAGTTGCCGGCGATCCGCGGCCATACGGTGAAATCCGCCAGACGCTGCAATCCGCCACGCCAGCCAGCGCTGGCGACGTGTTCGAAGTACCGCAGTTCACCTCCGGGTTTGAGCACCGAGTTCAGTTGGCGCAGAACAGCATCAGGATCGTCAACCGAGCACAGCACCAGCGAGCAGACGACAGCGTCGAATGGTTCGGCCGCGGGCATGGTTTCGATGGTGGATTCGATGACGGTGACCGGTACCGACACGCCGGCCGCCGCTTCCCGGGCCGTGGGTGCCAGCCGGGTCTCGGGCTCCAGCGCGACCACCTCGTCGACGGTGTCGGGGTAGTAGGCGAAGTTGGTACCGGTTCCCGCGCCGACCTCGAGTACCCGACCCGATAGGCCGGCCAGGTTCTCGCCTCGCAACCTGCGCAGCAGTGGTGTCTCATGTGCGGACATGACTGTCCACATCCGCGCGAAGAACGGGTGGTCCAGCGTCTTCTCAGGCATTGGCGGCTTCTGTGTCATCGACCTCACCCTAATCGCGCGCTCAGTCGCCTCCGTGTGCCCCCACCTCGACACGGTGGCGGCCACCGATGCTCTCCCGCTCGGGCGGCTCTTCGCTGATGCCGATGCGCTGGTGCAGCCGGGCCAAGGGTCCCGGTGCCCACCAGTTCCAACGGCCCATCACTCTCATGAACGCCGGAAGCAGTGCCATCCGGACCAGGGTTGCATCGACCAGCACAGCCAGGGTCAGACCCAGCCCGAAGATCCGCATGAACGACACCTGCGCGGCGATCAACGCGGCGAACGCGATCGCCATGATCAACGCGGCCGCAGTGACCACCCGGCCGGTTCGTGCAAGCCCTAGTGCCACCGCCTCGTCGCTACCTTCGTCGGTCTGCGGGGATTGGAGCCAGAACTCGCGAATACGGGCCAACAGGAACACCTCGTAGTCCATCGAGAGTCCGAACGCCACGCAGAACAGCAGCACCGGCATATTGGCTTCCATCGTGCCCGTCGGTGTGGTGCCCAACGCACCCAGGTGGCCCTCCTGGAAGATCCACACCAACGCACCAAAAGCCGCTGACAGCGAAAGCAGATTCATCACAACCGCTTTCAGCGGCAGCACCACACTCCCGGTAAGCAGGAAGAGAAGCACGAAGGTGATGACACCGATCAGCCCCAGGACCACCGGCATCCGCGAGGTGATCGCGGCGACATTGTCCCGGTTCGCCTGAAGCGCGCCACCGATGAGAACCTCACGCCCGCTCGGTTCGGCAACGGCGTGCAATCGATCGAGCTGCGCCTTCGAGGCGTCCGAAAAA
This sequence comes from Mycobacteriaceae bacterium, assembly GCA_037138615.1. Lineage (GTDB taxonomy): Bacteria > Actinomycetota > Actinomycetes > Mycobacteriales > Mycobacteriaceae > Mycobacterium. The sequence goes on from JBAXIA010000026.1 coordinate 6,636, forward strand.
AGTGCGGTGGTACTGCTTACGGTTAGAAACGCACTCCCCTGGGCTATTCCGGTTGGTGCCGATGGCGGACCGATCTTGTTACCTGCCATAAAAGTCCCGCCCGGAGCCGACACCAGGGATACGTCCGGCACTCGGGAAAGGTCGGCCGCATAGCGGTCCAACTCGGCCGGGCTGGCTCCGGCGGCTTGCGGTATCACCATGGTCACGGACGTGTAGAGGTTGCTCGCGAAGTCGTTGCGCAGCTGATCCCCGACCTGGTGTGCCGACGCGGACTTCGGCAGGACCCGGTCATCGGGATTTCCGAACTGGATACGAAGGAACGGAAGCCCAAGCATTATCAGTAGAACGACGATGGCGCTGCCGATCGGAATAGCCCGGCCCATCACGAACTTTGTGGAGCGGTACCAGAACTGGCGCTGCACTGGTTTGGCGACCGGTTCCGGACGCCTCAGGACACGGCGCACAAGCCGGCGAATATCGAGAGAATCCAGCCGTTCGCCGAGCAGCACGATTGCGGCCGGTGTGACGATAACGGCCGCAGCCGCCGCGAACGCCACTGTCGCGACACCGGAGTAGGCAAAGGATTTCAGGAAGTACATCGGAAAAAGCATCAACGCGGACAGCGACAGTGCCACCGTCACCGCGGAGAACAGAACGGTGCGACCGGCGGTGCTCATCGTGCGTACCAGGGCCGCCTCCCGGGTGGCGCCCGCAGCGATTTCGTCGCGGAAGCGACTCAGGATCAGCAGCGTGTAGTCGACCGCCAACGCAAGGCCCAGGGCGGTGGTGATGTTGAGCGCGAAGATCGACACTTCGGTGAAGCTGGTAATAAGTCGCAGCACCGACATCGCACCCAGGATCGCCATCATGCCGACCACCATGGGAAGCGCTGCAGCGACCAGCCCTCCGAACACCCATACCAGCACCAGAAAGCTCAGCGGGAACGCGATCGACTCCATCCGAAGCAGATCCCGCTTGGTCTGTTCGGTGATCTGCTTGTAGATCATCGCCGTACCACCGGCCCGGATCTCAACACCATCGCGGTCGCCGCCCACCTCCCCGGCCAACGCGGCTGCATACCCCTGCGCCTTGTCATCGCCGCCGGCGATCGTCGCCACGATCAGGCCCGTTTTTCCGTCCCTGCTGACCAGTTCCTCGGCCGCGGCCGGTGGCGACGTCCAAGGCGAGGTCACGCTTAATACATTCGGTGCGGCGTCAAGGCGACCGACGATATCGGTCCCGGTCGTACGGGCACGGCCACCGGTGACCGCGCCGGATGAGTCGGTAACAGTGATGAGTAGTTGCTGATCACTCTGGGCGAACTTCTCACTGAGCAGGCGGGCAGCCTGGGCAGACTCCGAGTTCGGGTCCTGGAAACCGCCCGCTGAGAGATGATTGGCGACGGGGATCCCGAAAACGGCGGTGAGCGCCATGATGATCAGCGCGATAACCAGAATCGGGCGTGGCGAGCGAATAGCCCGCAGGGCGATTCTGTGCAGCACAGCGGCTATCCTTTCCCCCGACCAGCTAATTAGCAGGTAAACCCAGTGTTCCGTGGCGCCACGGGCCGGTCAACTGATGCAGCTGGCGGTAACCCGCCGGTAAGAATTGCCACCATTTTCCGAACCGTGACTCAATGATTCCTTAAAAGAGACTAATAGGGTCAATCACATGTGGATCGACGACAACAGTGCCGACGTCATCAAAGTTGACTTCGAAGCGCTTTATCACGGTGATTTCCTCGTGGAGGGTGACACCTCCGAGCAGTTTGAGGATCTCCCGCCACTGGCCAACGCCAGCTGACCGACGCGCGCCGTAAAAGGCCACGTCCGTCCGACGTAGTTTCGCGCCGCGTCGAACCGCTCTTCAACTCACAAAAGTGCCCGCCTGGATTCAGGCGGGCACTTTTGCGTCTGAGGCTCTGATGACCTGAAAACAGTCCAGATCAGACGTTCGCGTCCGTCCGGACCATTCCGGCGAGCCGGCCGGTGATGATCTCCTCGGCCTCGCTGACGATTCGGCTGACCAGATCGCCGACCGTCGGAATGTCGTGGATCAGGCCCATGACGGTGCCCACCGACCAGATTCCGGCATCGAGATCACCGTCATCGAAGACGCGTCGGCCGCGACTTCCGGCCACCAGGTCCTTCACCGCGTCGAACTGACCGCCGCCGTCGAGAATCTCCACCACCTCGCGGGACACCGCGTTGCTGGCCACCCGGGCGGTGTTGTGCAGGCTGCGGAAGATCAACTCGGTGCCGCGTTCGTCGCCGTCGACGATGGCCTGCTTGACGTTCTGATGGATACAGGACTCGACGGTGCACATGAAGCGGCTGCCCATGTTGATGCCGTCAGCGCCCAAGGCCAGGGCAGCCACCAGTCCGCGGGCGTCGGCGAATCCGCCGGAGGCGATCATCGGGATCTCGATCTCCTTGGCCGCTGCGGGGATGAGCACCAGACCCGGGATGTCGTCCTCACCCGGATGTCCCGCGCATTCGAAACCGTCGATGCTGATGCCGTCAACGCCAAGGGTTTGCGCCTTGATGGCGTGCCGCACCGAGGTGCACTTGTGCAACACCTTGATGCCGTTGTCGTGGAAAATCGGCAGGTGCGGCGCCGGGTTGGAGCCGGCCGTTTCGACAATCTTGATACCGGCGTCGACGATGACCTGCCGGTACTCATCGTAGGGCGGTGGGTTGATCGCCGGCAGAATTGTCAGATTGACGCCGAACGGCTTGTCGGTGAGATCGCGGGTCTTGGCGATCTCGTTGGCCAGATCCTTCGGAGTCGGCTGGGTCAGCGCTGTGAGAAACCCGAGCGCTCCTGAATTCGCAACGGCCGCAACTAATTCGGCGCGACCGACCCACTGCATCCCGCCCTGGGCGATCGGGTGCTCGATATCGAACACCTCGGTGAACTTGGTGATCAGTGTCATATCGTCACTCCTTGATCCTGTCAGCGGATTCTTTTAACGCGGGGCCATCCGAATGGCGCCGTCGAGGCGTATCACCTCGCCGTTCAGCATCGAATTCTCGACGATGTGCACGGCCAGCGCACCGTATTCGGCCGGGTTACCCAGCCGGGACGGATGTGGCACCTGTGCGCCAAGCGAGGCCTTGGCTGGCTCGGGAAGGCCGGCCAGCAGAGGCGTGTCGAACAGTCCCGGCGCGATGGTCATCACACGGATCTTCTTGTCCGCCAGGTCGCGGGCGATCGGCAGGGTCATACCGACCACACCACCCTTGGACGCCGAATAGGCGGCCTGCCCGATCTGGCCGTCGAACGCCGCGACCGAGGCGGTGTTGATGATGACGCCACGCTCCTCGCCGACCGGGTCGTTCTTGACCATCCGCTCGGCGCCCAGGCGCAGCACGTTGAAGGTGCCGACGAGGTTGATATTGACGATCCGGGCGAACTTCTTCAGCGGATAGACCCCGCCCTTACCCAGGACTCGTATGGCGTCGCCGGTGCCCGCGCAGTTGACCACGATGCGGACCGGGCCCATCGACTCGGCGATATCGAACGCGTTGGCCACCGCGTCCTCGTCGGTGACGTCGGCAGGTGCAAATCGCACCCGGTCGCCGAGCTCGGCTGCCACGTCCTCGCCCTTGGACGACGGCAGGTCCAAGATGACGACCTTGGCACCGGAGTCCAGCAGTGCCCTGGCGGTCGCCAGGCCCAGGCCTGAGGCACCGCCGGTGATGACGGCTACCGCGTCCTTGATCTCCACGTCTGAATCCTTTCGAGGCGTCGACCTACTGGTTGGTTGGGGACTATACCCAGTCCCGCAGCACCGCCTCGGTGTCGGCACCCGGAACACCGGGGGCGGTCGGCCTATCCGGCATGGTGCGGGAGAACCGCGGGGCCGGGGCCGGGAAGATCGAGCCGGCCTCGGTATAGAAGGTGTGCCGTTCGGTGTTGTGCGGCTCGGTCTCGATCTCAGCGAACGACAGCACCGGCGTCACACACGCATCGCTGTCGGCGAAGATCCTCGCCCAGTGGTCGCGGTCGTGGGTGGCGAAGGTTTCGGTGAATATCGCCCGCAGCTCCGGCCAGCGTGCGACGTCGTTCTGGCCGGGCAGCGCGGCACCGTCCAGTCCGAGTTTCTCGAGCAGTTCGGCATAGAACTGCGGCTCGATCGAACCAACGGCGACGTAGCGTCCGTCGGCGCATTCATAGGTGTCGTAATAAGGCGCACCGGTATCGAGCATATTGGTGCCGCGCACATCGCTCCACAGACCGGTGTGCCGGAACGCGTAGATCATGTGTGCCAGCACGCTCGACCCGTCGACCATCGCGGCATCAATCACCTGGCCCTTACCTGACTGTTCCCGCTCCCACAGTGCCGAGAGGATCCCGACGAGGAGGAACATCGATCCCCCGCCGAAGTCACCGACTAGGTTCAGCGGCGGCACCGGGCGCTCGCCGGCCCGGCCGATGGCGTGCAGCACTCCGTTGAGCGATATGTAGTTGATGTCATGACCCGACTGCTGGCTACGTGGGCCGGTCTGGCCCCAACCGGTCATCCGGGCGTAGATCAGACGGTCGTTGACCTTGGCGCAGTCGGACGGACCCAGTCCCAGCCGTTCGGTGACGCCCGGTCGAAAACCCTCGATGAGCACGTCAGCCCTGGCGATCAGGCTCAGCACCAGATCGCGATCGGTGGGGCTTTTCAGGTCGGCCGCCACCGAGCGTCGGTTGCGCAGTGAGTGGTCCCTACTCGGTTCCGTCCTGGGCGTCTTGCTGGGGCGTTCCACCCGAACCACGTCGGCACCCAGGTCGCCGAGGATCATCGCGGCGTGCGGCCCCGGACCGATCCCGGCCAGTTCGACGACTCTCAAGCCCTTCAGTGGTCCCGCCATGGTCTACCGCCCTTCGTCAGTGAAGCCCACTCTTTGTACCTCCCTCGCACAGAGCCACTGCAGCGGGTCTACCGTGCAGCCATGAATTACACGGGTATCTCTGACCTCACCGTCGACCTCGACGACGGTGTGCTGTCGCTGACATTCAACCGACCGGACAGCCTCAACTCGCTGACCGAGGCCATGCTCAAGAAAGCAGCCGACACGTTGGACCAGGCAGCCAACGATCCGAACGTGAAGGTGGTTCGACTCGGCGGCGCTGGGCGCGGGTTCAGCTCGGGTGCCGGGATCAGCGCGGAAGACCAAGCTGCCGCCACGATTTCGGAGGGGGTCGATCCATTGCTCGCCGAGGCCAACCGCACAGTCCGCGCGATCGCCGCCTTGCCCAAGCCTGTGGTGGCCGTCGTTCAGGGGCCGACGGCAGGCGTCGGGGTCTCGTTGGCGTTGGCATGCGATGTTGTGTTGGCGTCGGACAAGGCGTTTTTCCTGTTGGCATTCACCAAGATCGGACTGATGCCCGACGGCGGTGCCTCCGCACTCGTAGCCGCGGCGATCGGCCGGATCAGGGCGATGCGGATGGCACTGCTGGCTGAGCGCATCCCAGCCGCCGAGGCACTCGAGTACGGACTCGTCAGCGCGGTCTACCCGCATGACGATCTGGAGCCGCGGGTGGCCGAGGTGATCAACACACTGATGTCCGGGCCGGCGGTAGCGCTGCGCAAAACCAAGCAGGCCATCAACGCCGCGACACTGACCCAGCTCGATGCCGCTATCGACCGTGAGACCGAGGGGCAGCTCGTGCTGATCAAATCGCGCGACTTCGTCGAGGGCACCAAGGCTTTTCAGCAGCGGCGTACTGCGAACTTCACCGACGTCTGAGCCGCCGCTACAGCCCGAAGATCGGCGGCAATGCGAGCACCATGAGCGACCCCCACACCAGGTGGGTGAGTACCGGTGCCAGCACACCCCCGGTGGCGCGGCGTTCCAGCGCGCATACCGTGCCAAGGATCAAGGCGGCGAAGCCGAGCATGGGATTGCCACTGACTGACGTCGCGCCCACATACAGCAGGGTCGAAATCGCCACCGGGTGGAATCGGCCGAGCGCGGTGTAGAGCGCACCGCGGAAGAACAACTCCTCGGCGACGGCATTGATCAATGCGATCAGCACAATGAACGCGACGTGGCCGTGGTTGGTGTATTCCAGAACCCGGGAGATCCGCTCGGCGACCGGCGGGATCTCCCGCGCCACCAGCCCCCCGGCGAGGAATACCCCGCCCAGCAGCGCTCCGATCGCGATCCCGGTGAGCACCGGACGCTGATTGCGCCCGCGCCAGTTGATACTGCCCAGATGCAGTGGTCCGGACAGGATCGTGCCCACGGTCCAGACGGCACCCAATGACACCGCCGACACGAAGAACGACTGGTCACCGGGCTGACTTCGCAGCGAGTAACCGAGCAGCACAGCGCCGACCACCAGGACCACAACGACGATGAGACGCCGCCGCCGTATCACCGACGGCCATTCGTGATGCGGCACAGCGGCATTGGTGGCGGCCGCGAGGATCTCGCCGGACATGCGGATAGCCTAACCGGCACCGGGCTTACCGGTGAGGTCAGCCCTGCGGGGCGTCCCGGTGCATATCAATGAGGTGTTCGTAGACGGCGGCGTTGTGGCGGTTGCCGGCAACTTCGGCATCGGTGAGCTCGCGGCGCACTTTGCCGGGCACCCCGGCCACCAGCGAACGCGGCGGAATCACCATGCCCTGGGGAACGACTGCTCCTGCGGCCACCAGCGAGCCGGCACCGACGACTGCCCCATTGAGCACGATCGCACCCATACCGATCAGTACACCGTCCTCGATCGTGCAGCCGTGCAGCACCGCGTTGTGACCGACCGTGACGCCGGCACCGACGCGTACCGGGAAACCGGGGTCGACGTGCACCGTCACACCGTCCTGGATATTGGCACCGGCACCGATGTCGATCAGTTCCGCCTCGGCTCGCAACGTCGCCGAGTACCAGATCCCAGCCCGGGCCGCCAGCCGCACGTGACCGATCAGGCTGGCGTTGGGTGCCACCCAGGATTGCGGGTCCAGCTGGGGGGTATGACCGGCAACGGTCACGATCAGCGGTTCGGCCATGGCGGCCATCGTAAGGCCGGCTGCCGCGGCCCTGGCGGCGACCTGCGGGTTACCCGCCAGTTCGTCGTTTTGAGTAACGAAAGGGCTTCCGACTACGATTCCCCAGGCGTGATTCCACAGGTGTTACGCGAACGATTGAACGATTCAGGAGACCTCACGTGAGCACTCGTACCAAGACCCTCGGCGCTATCGCGGCCATCGCTGCGATCGCCGTCGCGGTTCCGACAGCCGTGCAGGCCTACGCCGACCCCGCCCCAGTCGACCCCGCCACACCGACAACGGCCACCCCGGTTCCGACGTCCACGAAGGTGCCCGACCCGCAGGGCCCCGGCTGCGACGCCTATCGCAGTCAGGTGCCCACCGGCGCCGGGTCCATCCCCTCGATGGCGGTTCAGACCGCGTCGCAGGCTATCGCCAGCAACCCCGACCTGAGCACCTTCAGCGCCGCGATCTCGGGCAGGCTGAACCCCGATGTCAACATCGTCAGTGTGCTCGACGGCGGGCCCTACATCGTCTTCGCGCCGACCGATGCCGCATTCTCGAAGTTGGATGAGGCCACCCTGACGTCACTCAAGACCGATCCGACGGTGCTTCTGCCGGTGCTCTTCTACCACATGGTTCTGGGTAATGTCGGTCCCGCCAATATCGCCGGCAAGATGCCCACCCAGGACGGCCGGGCGGTGGTGGTCACCGGTAAAGATGGCGACATCAAGGTCAACGACAACCGGGTCACGTGCGCCTACGCCGTCCGAAGCGGGTACGTCTACATGATCGACACCGTGCTGACGCCACCGGCTCCGGCCGCCGAAGCCGGGTCGACCGCCACCTCGGGTGCCGAGACGGCCACATCAGTCACAACCTCGGCAACACCATCGCCGACAACGTCGGCCGCGGCGACTAGTGAGTCACCGGCGTCACCGACGACGTCGGCTGCGCCCGCGTCAGCGACTGAGGCGGCTCCCAGCACGGCCGCTCCCACGACGGCTGCTCCGACAACGACGGTTAAGCCTGCCGCGTAGGTTTTCTGAGTTCAACGGTAAGGCTTAACGCGCCTTCCAGACCGGCTGTCGCTTCTCGGCAAAGGCCATCGGGCCCTCCATCGCGTCTTGGGACCGGAAGACCGCGTTCGTCTCCCGATTGGAGCGATCCCAGGAAACCCTCTCAGCGGCGATCGTGCCGTCGTCGGCTCCTGCCGCCACCCGCTTGCTGGCCTGAACCGCTAGCGGCGCGTTGACGGTGATCCGCTCGGCCAGTGCGATCGCGGCGTCGAGCACGGAGTGCCCGTCCGGGACGACCTCGTTAATCAGGCCCCACCGCAGGGCCTCATCGGCGGTGATGGGTTCGCCGGTGACGAGCAGTTGCATCCCGATCTTGCGGGGCAGTTGCTCGACGATGCGGAACACCCCGCCGGCTGCCGCAATCAGTCCGCGCTTGACCTCGGGCAGGCCGAACTTCGCACTTGAGAGCGCTACGACGAGGTCACTGGCCAGGGCCAGTTCGGTCCCGCCGCCCAGAGCGGTGCCATTGACGGCCGCGATCGTCGGCTTATCGATGAAGTGCTGGACGTAGCCGGCGAAACCCCATTCGGGATGATCGGGGTGGTAGATGTTCTCGCGCCGCGATATTGCCTTGAGGTCGGCTCCGGCGCAGAACGATTTGTCGCCGGCACCGGTGATCACCACCGCCCAGACGCCCGGGTCATCCTGCGCCTGTTGCAGCGCATCGCCGACGCCGATGCTGACAGCGGCGTTGACCGCGTTGCGGGCATCGGGACGGTTGATGGTGATGACCAGGATGTTCCCTCGGCGCTCAGTAAGAGCGCCGAGGGCTTCGTCCGACGACGATCCTTGGGGAGCCGAACCGTCAGACACCGCGTTGGCCACTACAGCAGTTCGAGAATGGTGGCGTTGGCCTGACCGCCGCCCTCACACATGGTCTGTAAGCCATAACGAATGTTGTTGTCCCGCATGTGATACAGCAGCGTGGTCATAATCCGGGCACCCGATCCGCCGAGCGGGTGGCCCAGCGCGATGGCACCGCCATTGGGGTTCAGTTTCTTCTCGTCGGCACCGATCTCCTTGAGCCAGGCCATCGGTACCGGGGCGAAGGCCTCATTGACCTCGAAGACGCCGATATCGTCGACGCTCAAACCGGAGCGCTTCAGGGCCTTCTGGGTGGCCGGAATCGGAGCGGACAGCATCATCACCGGGTCGGCCCCCGCCAGACATGCGGTGTGCACGCGGGCAATCGGCTTAAGCCCCAACGACTTCGCCTTCTCAGCCGACATGAACAGCAGGGCACCCGAGCCATCGGAGATCTGCGAGGAGTTGCCGGCGTGGATCACACCATGCTCGGAGAACGCCGGCTTGAGCTGACCCATCTTCTCCAGGGTGGTGCCGCGGCGGATGCCCTCATCTTTGAGGACCATGTTCCCGTCAGCGTCTTTGATACCGACGATCTGGTCGTCGAATGCGCCGGAATCCTGTGCCTTGCCGGCCTTTTCGTGGGAGTCCAGGGAGAACTGGTCGAGCATGGTGCGAGTCAGGCCCCACTTGGTGGCCATCATCTCCGCGCCGATGCCCTGGTTGGGAGTGCGGTCGTAGCGGCTCTTGAATCCCGCCGAGTAAGGGTTGCCGCCGCTGGCCAGCGAAGCGCCCATCGGCGTCCGCGACATCGACTCCACGCCGCCCGCGACGACGACGTCGTAGTGACCGGCCACCACACCGGCCGCCGCGAAGTGCACCGACTGCTGGCTGGAGCCGCACTGCCGGTCCACTGTCACACCGGGCACCGACTCCGTCCAGCCGGCGGTCAACACTGCGGTGCGAGCGATGTCCAGCGCCTGCTCGCCGGCCTGCATGACGCAACCCCAGATGACGTCATCGACGATCTCCGGATCAATCCCGGCCCGCTGGGCCAGGCCATTGAGCACCTGCGCCGACAGCTCGGCCGGATGCACGCCGGACAGTCCGCCGTTGCGCTTGCCGACTGGTGCGCGAACAGCCTCGACAATTACCGCTTCCGCCATGGGCTTCTCCTTAAGTATTGGGTTTCTGTATCCGATTCTGACTACCAACCAACCGTTTGGTCAAACCTGGTTGGAACGGGACTCCACATGGACCGGCAGATCATCGTCCCAGGGTTGGCGGACCACCATGTCGGCCACCTCGACCCAGCCTCGCTCGAACTCCCCGGTGGCCGCGTCGACTAGGCGGTAGCGCTGTGTCTGGGTCTGGATCGGCTGTGCGTCGAGCAGCACCACTCGAACCTCGCCCGGCTCGAACTGGCAGCGCCGCTGCATCGCTGCAATTAGTTGCTCGTTGTGCATGTGCCCGTCACCGAAGTTCCAGCCGATCGCCATGCTGCAGATCCGCTCACCGTCGGTGACGGAGTAACCGGCCTCGTCCTGCCCGGCCATCGCCCGGTGCGCCAGGGTGAACAACGCCTTGCCGTGGGTGTTGAATCCGCGGAACGCATACCCCATGTAGAGCGGGATCTGCGCGGCCTCCTTGCTGCCGTAGAACTTCTCCAACTGGGCGGCCGGCATGTTGGCGATCGCCACAATGTGCTCGGCGATCTTGGCCTCCGCCGACGGTGTGATGCACCACATGGTGGTATCCCAGTTGCCGGCGTAGTAGCGCATGCCGGGCAGGAAGGAGATCTTGCGGGGGAACAGGTTTCCGGCGATGACGATCCCGGCCATGACGACGAACAGGATGACCGGCCACGGGTTGGTCATATCACGCAGTCCGATCTCTGAGTGGCCGACGAACAGTGTCAGCATCGCGAAGATCATGAAGACGTTCCATTCCAGGGGCACCCCCATCGGGATAGCCGACAGGATGCCGAGGTGGAAGCACACCATTACAAAGGCGGCGATGGCGGTCGGCCAGCCGCCGTGGCTGAACAACAGCACCAGAGGCACACCCATCTCGATGGCGGTGCTGACGTGGGCCAGAGTCCGCGACAACGGCCCCGGGCGCAGATCGTCGGGGAAGTTCTCAAAGAACCTGCGCTTGAGCCAACGGGCCCGCACCACCGGGCTGTTGGACATCATCGTGGAGATGACGAACGGGAAGTGTTTGTTGAGCTTGGAGGTGGCCGCACCCATCCAGATCACCACGCAGGCGAGTTTGGCCGCGATCAGGACGTTGGGTCCGCCGAACAGGAAGGCGGCCACGAACGGGACATACACCTCGCCACGGATCGCCAGGAAGAGGACCTTGTCGCGGAGGCCGGCCAAGGCCACCAGGGCGAGAATCGTCCACGACTGCCACGCCGGCAACAGGCCGATGTCGGTGCCCAGCGCCGGGTCGGGGCCGGTGCCGTCGGAGAACAGCGCTACGACGAGCATCATCAGCAGTGCACCGTAGAGCAGCACGTCGATCGGTTCGCGGTTGTCACCCCGGGTGAGCGGCACCCGGCTCGGCCACGGCGGCAGCCGAATGGTGCCGGGCCGCAACCAGTACAGCACCGATCCCATCGGCGGATAGAACCGGTTGTTCAGTGGACCGAAACCACAGCCGAGGCCGAGGATCTCGAACAACATGGTGTAGAGCACGACCTTCTGGAGGACGATCGGCTCGGTCCACCACTGCCCGATGTTGCTCCAGCCGTCGATCCCGCGGGTCGACAGCGCGAACACCGCGCCGAACAGGATGTAGAGACCGATTTTGGCCACGTAGAACAGGTGCAGCACAACCGGGGTGCCGAAACCGACTTCGGCCCAATGCCGGGCCATCGGCTTGATCTTCTCGGCGCGGGTGCCCCTGCTCCACTCCTCGAAGTCGACAACGGGCACTTCCTGTTTGAGAAATCCCATAGCTCAAGACTAGAGCGCGGCGGCGTCCGCCTCAGAGGTTCTGGGGCGGTAGAAGAGAACGAGTTGGCCGATCCCGCCGGCCAGCCCGAGTCCAAGCGCAATCAGCAGACCCGGCCAGCCGTGCAGCAGATGGCCGATACGGGTTCCAGCGAACAGCACGTGGTCCAGGCTGAGCCGGCCGGGGCCGACCGCGACCGCCACCGCCGCTGTGGCCAACACCAGGTTGTACTCCCAGCCCTCTTTGACGATGAAGAACCCGTTTCGCCGGTGCACCGTCCACGCCGCCACCAGCATCAGCGCCACGAACCCCGCCGCGGCGACCGGCGTCAGTAGCCCTACGGCCAGACCCAGGCCCGCCGCCAACTCAGTGCCCGCCGCCACCCGGGCGTGGAAGGCTCCGGGGCGCATGCCGATGCTGTCGAACCACCCGGCAGTACCGGCGATCCCGCCGGGACCGAAGAATTTGTTGTAGCCGTGGGCGGCCATGGTCATTCCCAGGACGAGCCGCAGGATCAGAACTCCGACGTCATAGGCCCTCATGGATGACAACCTAGGGCATCCGACAACCGGCCGGTGTAGTCGTCGAGGTCGACGACGTTGGGATCGGCGTGCACGCTGAGGGCCACGCGTCCGCCGATGCCGTGCACACCGTGGGTGAGGCTCATCATCGGCGACAGTGCCGGATACCCGGCCGTCAGCACAACCGGGTGACCGCCGAAGGCCAGATCGGCCGGGCCGCGGTTGATGCTGGACACCACGGTGTGGCCGGTAACCGTCGCCGAACGCACCGAGGGGTCGAACTTGCCCATCCCCCACCGCAGCAGCCAGGCCGGTACCGCGGCGAATGCAGCCGCAGAGGCCCGCATGGCGGGGTGTTCACCGCGGCGACGGTGGGCATCCAGTTCCTCGGCGATACGTTGCGACCGTTCGACGCGGCCCAACTCCGGGTAGAGCCCGACGCCCACATTGCGGAAGTTGTTGTATGCCTGCCGTTTTTGCGCCCCCGGGTTCGCCATCGGTACCTCGGCGCCAAGCCGACTGATGTCCTCACCGCGGTCACCGAGATACCCCGCCAGCGCCTCGGCGATGGCCACCAGCGCCGCCACGGTCACGGTAGGCCCGGACAGCGCGTCGCGGTCGATCACCAGGGTGCGCACAGCAGCGGCGACTCTGCGACCCGTGTTGATACTCAGCGCCGGGCGCGGAGGCACGGGTGGCGCCAACCGGCCGTCCTCGATGTCCCGGAGTAGACGCCGGTGCGCCCGCGCAGCCAGCACTGCCTGCCATAGCAGCGTCCCCGAATCCGGCGTTGCCAGCGCCGTCACCGGCTGTCGACGGCCCAGTAGGGCACCCGCCAACTCGGCCGACCGGGTGCCGTCACCCAGCGCGTGGGTCATCTGGACCACCACCACCGACCCGGATGCCGCCACGCCGGGAATGCCGCGAACTTCGGGGAAGACATGCACCCGCCAACACATTCGGAACGGGTCGAGCTGCTCGGCGGACAGATCTGACACCCGATCCAGACAGTCCTGCCAGCTGTCGCCCTGGAGGTCATGGATCCTGAACTGATTCGGCGTGATCTCGCCGGGCTCCCACCGCGGGTAGCGCCACGGGTGTTTGTGGACAACTCGACGACGTAATTCATGGCATGCCGCAGCGTTGCAGAGCAACTCCTGTACTGCCGAAGCGAGATCATCAGGCGTGCCATCGAAGGCATATAGCAGGAATTGGTCGTTGGGAACCTTCGCCGACATCATCAGCATCTGAGCGTCGGGCGCCGCCATTGTTCTGCCGGCCATTGTTCTGCCGGCCATGGTTCTACCGGTCGTAGTCGAAGCGGGCTCTGCCGAGAGCGGGCCGCTAGGCTCGGGCGATGTCCTCACTACTGCCTCCCCCGGGTCCGAACCGAGCCGCCTTGATCACCGGCGCGTCCTCGGGAATAGGTGCCGAGATCGCCCGCGATCTCCACGGCCGCGGCCATCATGTGGTGCTGGTGGCTCGGCGGGTCGATCGGCTCGCTGCGCTGGCAGCGGAGTTGGGTGGGCGCACTTCCGTTGTGCCGGCGGATCTTTCCCACCGGGACGCGCGAGCAACGCTGGCCGGCGAGGTCGCCCAACTCGGCCTGGAGATCGACATTCTGGTCAATAACGCCGGCCTGTCCACCATGGGCCCGCAACAACGAGCGGATACCGACGCCGAACTCGACATGCTTGAGGTCGATGTGGCTGCCGTGGTCGATCTGTGCACCCGCTTCGTGCCGACGATGGTCAGCCGGCGGCGCGGTGCAGTACTCAACGTCGCATCGGTGGGCGCGTTCGGGCCGCTGCCGGGCCAGGCCGTCTACGGCGCATCCAAGGCGTTTGTCCTGTCCTACACCTACGCATTGCGTGCCGAGCTGAAAGGCACCGGGGTGTCGGCGGCGACACTGTGCCCCGGCCCAGTTCATACCGGCTTCGGTGAGCAAGCAGGTTTCACGGATGCCGAGGCCGAGGCATTGATGCCGAAGCCGATGTGGGTGTCGGCGCGCGATGTCGCGCGCGCCGGTGTCAACGGATTGGATACCGGTCGCGCGGTGATCGTCCCTGGCGGGATCAACCGGACCGCGGCTGCGCTCTACCACCTCGCACCGCGACGGTTGCTGGTGCCACTGCTGGCCCGGATACACCCCGGTCTTAAGCGCTGAGAAATTGAACAATGCGCCTGCCGACCTCGTCGGGCCGTTCGAGTTGCAGGAAATGTCCGGCATGGTCGATGACCACCGCTGCACTTCCACCCGGTAGCGCTGCGGCAACGAAGGGTGTGAAATCAGCTGTCATACAACCGTCGTCGGCTCCGTGCAGGTACAGCGTCGGCGCCAGTGGCGGCTCGGTCCACCAGCGGTGCAGTTCGGCGTATCGGGCCGGCGGCGCGGAGTTGCGGATGGTCGCCCGATAGGGGCCGAGCGCGGCGCGCCAGCGGTCCGACGAACCGATCGCGGCATTGACATGACGCAGATCCTCGGCGGCGGCATAGCCCGGAGACCAGCGCCGCCACAGCAGCGGCACAATCCACGACGACGATCGCTCAGGCAGGAACGGCAGCTGGAAGTAGCTGATATACCAGCTGCGCACCACCTGCGCCGGCAACAACTTCAGAACCCCGCGACGCAGGGGACGCAAGGTCGCTGACGGTGGCACTGACATCACCACCGCCTTGCGAAACGGACTGTCGGGCATCGCAGCCAGGCCGGTCGCGGCGATGGCACCCCAGTCGTGACCGATGACCACATCGGCTTCGGTGGGATCACACGCGGCCCGCACCTGCAGCGCATCATCCATCAACGCGCCGAGGTGGTAGGAACGGTCCGAGGCCAGCGAGGAAGGCACATAGCCGCGCATGAACGGCGCGATCACCCGGTAACCCGCAGCCACCAGGTGTGGTGCAAGCACGCGGAAGCTGTAGGCGGTATCGGGAAAACCGTGCAGGCACAACGCAATCGGACCAGTTTCCGGGCCCCAGCTCAGAGCCCGCAGCTGCACCGCGGGCGTGGTGACATCAATCCAGCGTGGCTCAGGCATGGTCATCTCCTCAGTATCATCGCCCCGGCCGGGGCATTAGATCGGATCGAAACCGGAGATCAGCCAAACGCCGTCGACATTCTCCATCGTCACGCGCACGCTGGAATTGGTGCGGGTGGGCGGTGCAGCACCCAGCGCAAGAGTCTGGTCGACGTAGGCCAGAACGACGGCGCGATCAGCACCCGCTGACACCGCCGCCGCGGCCGGCACCGTGGCCGCCGCAGTGATCTTCTTCTGTTTGGCGCTAGGGATGACAACAGTCTGAATCAATTGGTTGTAGGACTCCAGAAAGGGCCCGGTCAACCGGCCGCGCGCGGCGTTGAGCTTCTGATCGGCGGTGTCGGGCTGGTAGGTCAGCATTTCTACGATTGAGTCGCGGGCGGCCTGCACGGCGTCGGAGCCGGCGCGGTCCGCCTCTCGGCGCGACGCAGCGTCCCAGAACAGCCAGATCCCACTGGCGATGAGCAGAATCACCAGTGCACCCGCTGCAGTGGCGCGCAGATGTCCGCGGCTGGCGATCATGGGATGAACTCCACCTTGGAGACCTTGGACTCATCGTCGACTCTGGTGACGGTCACCCGCATCCGCCAGGCCTGCGGTTGCTGTTCGGGCACACCTCGGTTGGACGTCATCACCGTCATCGCCACCAGGACCCTGCCCTCATCACCCTCGGCCGACTCCAGAGCCGCCTCGGTGACGGTGCCTACCGACTTGGACTGGGCGCGGCGGGCGGCTTCGCTGAACGGCTGTGCGCGCTGGGCGAAGTCGTCGCGAAACACCCCGGTCGAGGAGTCCAGGATGCGCTGCACGTCCTGCTCAACATGTTCGTAGTCGATCGTGGTCAGGTTGATCGCGCCCTGCCTGGCCGCCTGAACCATCTCCTGACGTATCTGCGCGCTGTGGCGGACCTGGTAGTCGCGGTAGCCGAGCCAGCCGTTGAATGCCGCGAGCACCGCGAGCGCCGCCATACCGGCGATTACGAGGCGCGGCACCCGCGGCCCGCGCAGCGGGTGCGGGTCCGACACCGAGTCGCCTGCGACAGCGCCGGTAGTCTCCGCGGACGCGGCGGCCTCGGCGGCCTGCTCGGCCATGGTGGCTCCTCTGCGACGGTCGGCTACTGGGGGCAAAGGCTACCGGTAGGGCGCGCAGGTAACGTGCAGTGCATATCCGCAGTGAGAGGAGTCCGGTGAACACCGGTCCAGCAACCGTCGAGTTCCGTGGTGACAATTCATTGGCGTTGGTCGCCGACGAATGGAATAGGGATACCGCCGATCCGGACCGCCCGACGATCCTGATGCTGCACGGCGGTGGGCAGAACCGGTTCTCGTGGAAGAACACCGGTCAGATATTGGCCGGCCATGGATTTCACGTCGTCGCACTCGATGCCCGCGGCCACGGAGATAGCGATCGCGCAATGAACGCCGACTACGCCGTCGACGCGTTCGCCCGCGATGCGGCGGCCGTGATCGAACAGATTGGTCGGCCGGTGGTGATCATCGGGGCCAGCATGGGCGGGTTGACGGGAATCATCACCGCCAACAGGGCGGGTCCGAAAAGCGTTGTCAAACTCGTTCTCGTCGATGTGGTGCCGCGGTTCGAAAGTGACGGCACTCATCGCATCCGCGACTTCATGTCCCGTCACGTACACGGGTTCGACACCCTGGATCAGGCCGCCGACGCCATCGCGGATTACCTGCCGTACCGCAAACGCCCGCGCAACCTCGACGGCCTGAAGAAGAATCTGCGTTACCGCAACGGTCGCTGGCACTGGCATTGGGATCCGGCATTCGTCACCTCGGTAGGTAATGACCCATTCGTGGATGTGGACCGACTTGAGCAGGAGGCGATAGAACTGCAAATACCGATCCTGCTGATCCGCGGCAAGCTGTCCGACGTGGTGAGCCCCGAGGGCGTCGAAGACTTTCTGGCCAAGGTGCCGCACGCGGAGTTCGTCGAACTCTCCGACGCCGGGCACACTGCGGCCGGGGATGACAATGACGCCTTCAGTGAAGCGGTGGTCACATTCGTCACCAGACAAGATTGAAACCCGAGACTGAATTGGAGTCACGATGAACCAGCCCACCGTTGCTGAATACGTCCTCACCCGAATCGCCCGACTGGGCATCGACCAGATCTTCGGAGTTCCAGGTGACTACGCCTTCTCCATCGATGACGCTGTCGAACAGGTCGTGGGACTGCAGTGGATCGGCTGCGCCAACGAACTCAACGCGGCCTACGCGGCCGACGGATACGCCCGCATCCGTGGGGCGGCGATGCTCACCACAACCCACGGAGTCGGTGAACTCTCGGCCCTGAACGGAGTGATGGGCAGCAAGGCACACCGCCTACCGGTATTCCATCTGGTGGGGATGCCGAGCGAACGCATTCAACGACTGGGACTTATCACCCACCACAACCTCGGCGATACGCGCTACGACCGGTACATCCCGATTTCCGGGGCCGCCTGTTGTGTGACTGCCGTGCTCACCCCGGACAACTGCATCGAGGAACTCGAACGCGTCATCCGTGAGGCGCTGCGGCAGAGCATGCCGGCCTACATCGTCATCTCTGAAGTCAACGGGTTGATGCCGGTGATCGGCACACCGGTGCGCGGCGAACCGTTGGCCGATGTCAAGCGTCAGCGAAGCGATCCGCAGGAACTCAAGGCGGCGGTGGCCGCGATACTGGCGGCGCTGGCGAAAGCCCAGCATCCCCTCGCCCTAGCCACCGCATTGACCAGCAGGTACGGCGTTCGCGACAGGGCTGTCGAACTGATCACCAAAGCCAACCTTCCGGTCGCGCTGACCTCCTATGACAAGGGAGTGATCGACGAATCCCTGCCGCAATACCTCGGCCTGTACGCCGCGGAGAATTCACAGCCTCCGACGGTCCGCGATGCAGTCGAGGCAGCCGATCTGATCCTCGATATCGGCGGGGTGTTACTCACCGAGCTCAATACAGGTATGTGGGGAGACGTGCTACGAACGGCACGCGCCACCTGCATTCACGACAACTGGGTGCGAATCGGTAGCCGGGTGTTTCTCAATGTGGCAATCGATGATGTGCTGGACGCGCTGATCGCGGAAGTTAAGCCCCGGGCCGGTGCCGTCACCGCAGGCGGCGCAGATCTACTCGCCATGGTCGGCTCCGGTGACGAGCCCACCTCCTCGGCCAACTTCTATCCGCGCCTGCAGCGAAAATTACAGTCCGGCGACACCCTCGTGATTGAAACAGGCACCAGCATGTTCCACCTCAACGGGATGCGGCTGCCGGCTGGCGTAGGTACCGAAGCTCAGGGGCTGTGGGGCTCGATCGGCTGGGCAACCCCGGCCACCCTCGGTATCGCGATGGCGAAAACTTCCGGCCGCACCTGGCTGGTGACCGGCGACGGGTCCCATCAGCTCACCCTCAACGAACTTGCAGTGATGGGCAGATACGGCATCAAACCGGTGATCTTCGTCCTCAACAATGGGCTCTACGGAATCGAAGACGTGATCAGCGAGCGCGGCCACGGGTACGACGACCTCGCCGCCGTCCAATATCACCTGCTGCCGGCCGCATTCGGCTGCATGAACTGGTATTCGATGCGGGTGAGCACAGTCGCGGAGTTGGATCAGGCCCTTGCCGCGATCGACCATCACGACGGGGCGGTCTATATCGAAGTCATGATCCCCAACGAGGAAAGCCAGCCGTTACCACCCGAGACGATCGACCGCGGATACAAGCTACGCACGCCAAACCAGACGTAGCTGACTAGGCGGCACCCCAAATCGCAAGCGTCGTGCCCTGCGCATCACGGAGAGCGACCTGGGTGATCGACTTTCCCGCCGCCACGTCGAACGCGACGTGGCCAACAACGGTTTGCCCGGGAGCAAGTTGACCGGACGTGATTCCCGGTTTGACCGCACCGATCGCCGGGGCGATGCTGTTGCCGTCCTGATCGCGGGCAGTGAAGTAGAAACCGTTGAACACCGTTGTTCCGCTTTGCGCCTCGATGTTGACGTCGACCGAGTACATGGTTCCTTTCGCCATGATGATCTGGGCATCGAGCGGAACCGGCGCGAGGTTGCCGACGGTGTAGGAAGCGGTGGCCCCAGAGGTCGTGATATCCAACGCCGTCCCGAGAAGGGCTGCCTGTGGACCCGACAGCACGGTCGCTGGGTCGGCAGCGCTCGTGGTGGCGGTCGGCGCCGTGGTGGGTGCGGGCGCCGAACATGCTGCTACCGCCACAACCGCAGCGGCAAGGAACCCGATCGCGCGCGGCGCGGCAATTGTTGTCATGGCCGGATAGTAGCGCCGGGGATGACCGGCAAGGCAGCGATGGCCCCCTCCGCCCGGTGGCTTGAGACGTTGAACCAAAACTCCACCACGTCGCCATCTAGCAGTGCTACCCCACAGGATCGGTTTCATGGCTCCGCTAGGTTGACAGCGTGCGGTACCGCGCCTACCTCTTCGACGTACAGGGCACCTTGCTGGATTTCTTCAATCCCGTCAGCGCCGCGGTCGCCTCCTACCTGGAAGCGAACGAGGTCACGGGTGTCGATGCCGGAGATTTCACTCGACGATGGCGGGAGAGTTACTTTCAGAGAATCCGACGCATCCCGCAGAACATCGACCAGTGGCGACCAGTCCAAGCCGAATATCAAGCCGGATTTATAGAAGTCTGCCTGCATCATGGACTTCCCAGACCCGATCACGCTGCCGTAGCAGCAGTCGCAGGCAGTTGGCGTCGCCTCGAACCTTGGCCCGACGTCCGAGACGGAATGGCGCGTATTCGTGAGAAAGCGATCACGGCCGCTCTATCGAACACCGACATGAACATAGCCATAGCGTTGTTCAAGGGACTCGCTATCGACATGGATGCAATCTTCACCGCCGAAATCTGCGGAGCGTTCAAACCGGATCCGCGCGTATATCGACGCGCGCTGACGTACTTGGGTGTGCGTCCGGAAGAGGCGGCGATGGTCGCCAGCCATCCTTACGACCTCGAGGCCGCCGCCTCGCTGGGCTTGGGAACGATTTTTGTCAGCCGACCACTTGAATATGGAGACCCGGAGTTAGCTCACGAGATCGCCGCTGGAAGCGTGACCCAGTACGTCCGCGGTGTCGGGGAAATCGACTGACCCGTTGACCCGCCAACACACTTCTCAGTGTTTGGCCTGATTTCTAGACGTTGAACCGGAACTCCACGACGTCGCCGTCCCCCGATCGGTGCCGAGCCTATCGGTCGCGTCGCGCATCTGAGATTGTTATCGCGTGTCCGACGAAGACTCTCCCGCAATCCTGACCGTGTTCCGATCCCGACTTCGCTCCGATGCCGAGGCCCTTGGTTACCACGAAGTCGCCGACGAAATGGAACGCCAAGCCCGCGCCATGCCGGGGTTTTTGGAGTTCAAGACCTTCACTGCTGACGACGGGGAACGCGTCTCGCTGGCTATGTTCGACAGCATCGACAACCACCATCGCTGGCGCGACCATCCCGCTCACCAAACCGCACAGCAGCGTGGCCGCGCCGACTTCTACACCGAGTACCGGATCACGGTCGGCCAGGTGGTGAGGGAAATCAGCTTCACCGCTGATCAGTGTTTGGACTGATTTCCAGACGTTGATCCGAACCGGAACTCCACCACGTC
>JBAXIA010000027.1:0-27395 GCA_037138615.1 Mycobacteriaceae bacterium
TAGGTCCGGCGGTGCGGGTGCTCGACGCCGACGGAAACGAGGTGTCGGCACTGGTCGAGGACGACGGTCACACCGTGAGCTGGCGGGCCGACGGTGTCGGTTCGCTGGGCTGGCGGACCTACCGACTCGTCGATGGCGGCGCGCACTCCGCGTGGGAACCCGTCGAGGGGGTTTCGATCGCCAACGAGTTTCACCGGTTGCACGTCGACCCGGCCCGCGGCGGCACGGTCGTCTCTCTGGTGGAGGTCGACTCCGGACGGCAGTTGATCGCCGCCGGCGGGGCCGGCAATGAACTCGCCGTCTATGAGGAATACCCGGCCCACCCCGACGCCGGCGAGGGGCCGTGGCATCTGCTGCCGACCGGACCGGTGCAATGCTCCTCGTCCGCGCGCGCGGAATCGGTTGCGGCCTATCGCAGCCCACTGGGCGAGCGGATCGTGGTTCGTGGGGCCATCGGCGAGGTGCTGCGCTACACCCAGACGCTGACGTTGTGGCACGGCATCGACCGGGTGGACTGCCGGACTGTCATCGACGAGTTCACCGGCGCCGACCGCCTGGTGCGACTGCGGTGGCCGTGCCCGGTGCCCGGCGCACTGCCGGTCAGCGAGGTCGGTGACGCCGTCGTGGGCCGCGGTTTCGGTCTGATGCACGACCACGACACCGGGGAGGATCGCGCCGTCGACACAGCACATCATCCGTGGACCCTGGACAACCCCGCACACGGCTGGTTCGGGTTGTCCTCGGCCGCCCGCATCCGGGTGGGCTCAGCGACCCGTGCGGTGTCGGTGGCTGAAGTCATCGCACCGACCGAGGCCGGTGAGGTGGCACGTGACCTCATGGTGGCGCTGGTACGCACCGGCGTGACTGCTACCTGCAGCGTCGCCGAGCACACCCGGTACGGACATCTGGATGTCGACTCGAACCTGCCTGACGCCCGCATCTCCCTGGGCGGCCCTGACGTCAACGCCTTCACCGCCGCGGTGCTCGCGGCCGCGGATCCGGTGTATGCAGCCGAATTGAATCGCCAACTGGCCACCACGGGATCAGCACGGGTTTTCGTTCCGGCCGTGAGTTCCCTTGCCGCGGTGTGGATTCCCGACGCCGATCTTCGCGGCGTGCTGGTATTGCCGGTACTGATCATCGCGGGTAATGGTGCCATCGACGCGGTGGTGGCCGATCTCGATGACGCGGAGATCGTCGTCGAACAAGACGCTGCGGCCGACTGCGGAGAGTTTGAGTCGCACACCGTCGCACTGATCAACCGCGGGGTTCCCGGGTTTGCCGTCGAACGCGACGGCACTCTGCACACCTCGTTGATGCGCTCGTGTACCGGCTGGCCCTCGGGGGTGTGGATCGACCCGCCGAAACGCACCGCGCCCGACGGCTCCAACTTCCAGCTTCAGCACTGGAGCCACACCTTCGACTTCGCTCTGGTCACCGGTTCGGGGGACTGGCGCGCGGTCGAAATTCCCTCCCGCAGTGCGGAATTCAATCATCCGCTGATCGCCGTGACGGCGGATGGGGGTAGCGGGGAACTACCTGCCGATGGCTCGCTGCTCAGCGTTGAGCCCGAGCGAACGGTTCAGTTGGGTGCGTTGAAGGTTCGCGGGAATCCGACTGCCATCGGGAGTGCAGCCGAGGTCGAGCCGACCGCCGTCACCATTCGGTTGGTCGAAACCACGGGTGCGCCAACCGATATCGCCCTCTCCAGCCCGGTTGGCACACTGTCCGAACTGAAATCGGCGGATCTGCTGGAGGATGCTCGGCCGGCCGATGACCCGCCGCTGCATCTGCACGGCTACCAGATCGCTACCGTCGCGGCCCGGCTCGAAGCGAGGCCGCCGAGCGCGGCCGGCCAAGTGGCGCTTGCCCCCGATGCCGAGACTGCTCAGCCGCTGTATGCCCGCTACTGGCTGCACAACCGTGGCCCGGCTCCGCTGGGCGGACTGCCCGCGGTTGCCCATCTGCATCCCGAGGCGATCACGGCCGCCCCCGGCGAGACGGTGCATCTGCGGGTGAGCGTGGCCAGCGACTGCAGCGACGCCACCCTGACCGGTAGGGTGCGGCTGCGCTACCCCCGCGGCTGGGAACCGAGCGGCGACTTGTCCTTCGACCTGCCCGCCCGCGGGTACCGCGATTACGAGGTCGCCGTCACCGTGCCGCAGGACGCCGTGCCCGGCCATTACCCGTTACGCGCGCAGTTGACCCTGGCCGGCGACGTCCCCCCCGCCTGGCGACAGACCGTCGAGGACATCTGTGTGATCTCGGTGGGCACCGGCCTATCGGAGGAACTGGTGCGGCTGATCACCGAACCCGAAGACATCGTGGTCGACCGTGGTGAGCGAGCCCGGATCGCCGTCACCGTCGGCACCGACGCCCGCACCGATCTGGCACTGGAGGCCCACCTGATCAGCCCGTGGGGCACCTGGGAGTGGATGGGCCCGGCCGCACTCGGTGCCGACCTGCGTGCCGGGTCAAGCGTCGAGGTGAGCTTCGACATCAGCCCACCGCCGTGGGCGACGCCCGGAACATGGTGGGCGCTGATCCGCATCGGCTGCGCGGGACAGTTGCTCTACACGCCCGCGGTCGAGGTGACGGTCCGATGAATCTTGCCGCAACAGTGGCCGGGGAACCGGTGGCCATCGATGAGGTCGACGCCCGCGAGGCGGTGCTGCGGACCTCGCCGCAGAACGCAGCGCTACCGCGGCCGGGTACCAGCGAGGGCCGTCAACTCCGGCGGTGGCTGACCCAACTTCTGGTGACCGAACGGGTGGTGGCCCGCGAGGCCGACGCGCTCGGTGTCACCGTCACCGACGCAACGCCTGACATCGATGCCGTGCTGCCGGACCTGACCGCGCGGCTGGAGATCGGTAGCGTCGCCGTCGGCGTGCTGGCCGATCCTCTCGCGCGGGCGGTGTACGCACATGTCACCGCCGGCGTCGACATCGAGGACGACACCGTCGCCGACTATCACCGTCGCAACCCGCGCCGCTTCGCGTCGGACGCCGAGGCTGACGCGAAGCGGAAGATCGCGGAGATGTTGCGGGGTGCGGCCTGCCGTCGCGCATTCCGGCTCTGGCTCGGCCAGCGCACCGCCGCCCTCGTGTTGCTGGCGCCGGGCTACGAACATCCCGGCGACCCCCGTCAGCCCGATAACGTTCACAGGCACTGATGGCCAACACAAACACCGGCCCCACGTTGGTCCTCGACATCGGTGGCACCAAGATCGCCGCTGGACTCGTCGACTCAGAAGGTCAACTGCTGCACCAGAATCGGCAGCCCACCCCGCACAGCACCGACCCCGAACAGGTCTGGGCCGCCGCTGAGCGCACCGTCGCCGACGCGCTGGCGGCGGCCGGGGGAGAGGTCAGCGGAGTGGGAATCTCCTCGGCCGGGCCGATCCATCTGCCCGACGGCACCATCAGCCCGGTCAACATCGTCGGCTGGCGCGGTTTCCCAATCCGAGATCGGGTGGCCGCCGCAGTTCCCGGTGTCCCGGTGCGACTGGCCGGCGACGGATTGTGCATGGCTCTTGGCGAGTTTTGGCGCGGCGCGGGGCAGGGTGCAACGTTCATGCTCGGCATGGTGGTGTCCACCGGTGTCGGCGGTGGTCTCGTGCTCGACGGCGCGCCCTATGACGGACGCACCGGCAACGCCGGGCATGTCGGCCACGTCGTCGTCGACCAGCACGGCCCGCCCTGCAGCTGCGGGGGGCGCGGCTGCGTCGAAGCCATCGCCAGCGGACCTCACCTGGTCAGCTGGGCCCGCGAGCAGGGGTGGGTGGCCGCCGGCGACGCCGGTGCTAAGGAACTCGCCGATGCTGCGGTGAGCGGTGACGGAATCGCGCTGCGGGCTTTCCGGCGCGGGGCCGATGCCCTCGCGGCCATGATCGCCTCCGTCGCGGCGGTGTGCGACCTGGATCTGGTGGTCGTCGGCGGCGGCGTGGCCAACGCCGGCGCAGTGCTGTTCGATCCGCTGCACGCGGCGCTGCGCAGCTACACCGGTCTGGACTTCATCTCCGGGCTGCGGGTGGTCCCGGCTGCCCTCGGCGGCGAGGCCGGCCTCATCGGTGCCGCCGCCCTTCTGCGCCGCTGACCGCCGTTTTGGCCGGCGGGCGGGTGCCGCGCTACTCTGATCAGGTTCCACCGAAGACCGTCGGTCACCGAGCAATTGGTTGAAGGTCCCGGAGGTATCTGCTCAACAGATACCCGGGCGGCCCACGCAGGAGGACGAGGCTCTCCCGCTGTTCGTGAGCGGTCATCTGCGCCCCGGCCATCTGCGTCGGGGCGTTCGTCGTTTCCGGGCCCGGCCGACGTCCCCACCAACGAGGAGGCATGCATGGCCAAGGCTGACAAGGTCACCGCCGTTGCCGAGATCACTGAGCAGTTCAAGTCCTCGACGGCCACCGTGGTCACCGAGTACCGCGGCCTGACGGTGGCCAACCTGGCCGAGTTGCGCCGCTCGCTCGGCGGTATCGCCACCTACACCGTCGCCAAGAACACGCTCGTGAAGCGTGCGGCGGCCGAAGCCGGTGTTCTGGGCCTCGACGAACTGTTCGCCGGGCCCACCGCGATCGCGTTCATCAACGGCGAGGCCGTCGATGCCGCCAAGGCGATCAAGAAGTTCGCCAAGGACAACAAGGCGCTCGTCATCAAGGGCGGCTATATGGACGGTCATGCCCTGACCGTCTCCGAGGTCGAGCGCATCGCTGACCTCGAGTCCCGCGAGGTGCTGCTGGCCAAGCTGGCCGGCGCCATGAAGGGCAACCTGGCCAAGGCGGCCGGGCTGTTCAACGCACCGCTGTCACAGTTCGCCCGGCTCGCGGCCGCACTGCAGGAGAAGAAGGCCAGCGAGCCTGCTTCTTAATCAACCGCACTCACAACTAACCGCACACAAGTCCCACATCGGAAAAATCTAGGAAGGTCCACAACCATGGCAAAGCTCAACACCGATGAATTGCTCGACGCGTTCAAGGAAATGACCCTGCTGGAGCTCTCGGAGTTCGTGAAGAAGTTCGAAGAGGTCTTCGAGGTCACCGCGGCCGCCCCGGTCGCCGTGGCCGCCGCGGGTGGCGCTGCCGCCCCGGCCGCTGATGCCGCCGAGGAGCAGACGGAGTTCGACCTCATCCTCGAGGGTGCCGGCGATAAGAAGATCGGCGTCATCAAGGTGGTCCGCGAGATCGTCTCCGGCCTTGGCCTCAAGGAGGCTAAGGACCTCGTCGACGGCGCCCCCAAGCCGGTGCTCGAGAAGGCCACCAAGGAGGCCGTCGAGGACGCCAAGGGCAAGCTCGAGGCCGCCGGCGCGACGGTCACCGTCAAGTAGTCGCAAGACTGCCCAATGTTGGGCGAAATCCCCCGCGGATCCACCGGGTCCGCGGGGGATTTTCTGTTGGTCGCAAACTGTGAATGAGCCCACTGGGTGTGCGCTACAGTGACTCCAGCCACAGGTGACACTCCAGTGGTCAAATCGTGTGGGCGGAAGGATCTCGCGTGGGCACAAGCATCCAGGTTGAGGGGCTGACCAAGTCATTCGGATCCCAGCGGATTTGGGAAGACGTGACTC
This sequence comes from Mycobacteriaceae bacterium, assembly GCA_037138615.1. Classification (GTDB taxonomy): domain Bacteria; phylum Actinomycetota; class Actinomycetes; order Mycobacteriales; family Mycobacteriaceae; genus Mycobacterium. The sequence continues at coordinate 5,563 of JBAXIA010000027.1, forward strand.
TGGACGTCCCGGCCGGTGAGGTCAGCGTGCTGCTGGGTCCGTCCGGTACGGGTAAATCGGTGTTCCTCAAGTCGCTGATCGGGCTGCTGCGTCCCGAGCGCGGCAAGATCATCGTCGACGGCACCAACATCATCGAGTGCTCGGCCAAGGAGCTCTACGAAATCCGCACCCTGTTCGGTGTGATGTTCCAGGACGGCGCGCTGTTCGGGTCGATGAACATCTACGACAACACCGCCTTTCCGTTGCGTGAGCATACGAAGAAGAAGGAAAGCGAAATCCGCAATATCGTCATGGAGAAGCTCGAGATGGTGGGCTTGGTCGGTGACGAGAACAAGTTCCCCGGTGAGATCTCCGGCGGTATGAAGAAGCGTGCCGGTCTGGCCCGCTCGCTGGTGCTCGACCCGCAGATCATCCTCTGCGACGAGCCGGACTCCGGTCTGGACCCGGTGCGTACGGCGTATCTGAGCCAGTTGCTCATCGATATCAACGCCCAGATCGATGCCACGATCCTGATCGTGACGCACAACATCAATATCGCCCGCACCGTGCCGGACAACATGGGCATGCTGTTCCGCAAACATCTGGTCATGTTCGGTCCCCGTGAGGTGCTGCTGACCAGCGAGGAGCCGGTGGTCAAGCAGTTCCTCAATGGCCGTCGTATCGGCCCGATCGGCATGTCCGAGGAGAAGGACGAGTCGACGATGGCCGAAGAGCAGGCCATGCTCGACGCCGGCCAGACCGACGGAGGTACCGAGGACGTCGAAGGTGTGCCGCCGCAACTGGTGGCTACGCCCGGCATGCCGGAGCGCCGGGCCGTCGCTCGCCGTCAAGCTCGGGTGCGCGAAATCCTGCACACCCTGCCGGCTAAGGCGCAGGAGGCGATCCTCGACGACCTCGAGGGCGCGCATAAACTGCCGACGCACGAGTTCGGCTGATCCCGCACACATGGTCGACCACGACGGAGAGTGCTGAATTCCGCTCGATCGCGGACGTTCGCTGACGACTTTGTGACGCGTCGGCCGGTTTTAGCTAATTTGCTGGTCTGTGGACAACGGCCGCGATAATGTTTGCCCGTTGGCGAGATAAAGGCGGTATGCGATGACTGATCGACGGTTCCTACTGGGTACGGGTGCGGTACTTGTGGGAGTGGGCACCGCCCTGATCTCCGGCACCGGCATTGCCTCCGCCGACACCCCCGATACCGACGCCGGTGGTAGCGGTTCCAGCACCTCGGCATCGGGTGCGAGTAGTACCACCACGGCACGTCGCGCGGACTCGACCGCGACCCGCGCCCGAGTGCGGTCCGGTGCCGACCGGTCTTCGCGTGCGGCGAAGAACGTCGCTGCGGTGGTGGGTCCGGCCGCGGTTGCCTCGCCCGAATCCAGCATTCCCCAGCAGAGTGCTGAGCAGGTTGCTGCGGCGGCTTCATCGGTCAAGCCGCAGCGAACCCGTGGAGCCAAGAATACGAACGCGGCATCCGGCGCCGCGCTGCTGTCCAACATCATCTCCGCATTCGGCGGGCGCCCAGTCGGCGACGTCGCGGTCACATCCCCGGCGGACGCGACCCCGCCGCCCCGCCGCGAGACCGTCACCGCCGCAGCGGTCACCGGCGCGCCGGACGTCGCAAGTGATCCGCCCGAGCCCACGTTGTTCGCGACAGCCGTCTCCGCCCCGCTGCTGCCCGGAACCCCCAACGGAGTCACCGGAGTGGAGGTGGGCCACTCGCGCCTGGCGATCCCGGGCGCGTTCATCGGAAACACGGTCGCGGCCGACTGGTACTTCCCGACTAAGGTCGACGGAACCGTTGACGCCCAGGGCGTGATCTGGCTGCAGCACGGCTTCGGTGCCATGAACACGTTCTATGCAGCACTGGCCGAGGAATTGGCGCAGAAGACCAACAGCATCGTGGTGGCTCCCACGCTGTCATCGATTCCGTTTACTTTCTCGGGCGGCTGCCTGACCTGTACTACCTCCCAGCAGGCTGTCGCCGACGTGTTCCTCGACCCCAACCGCACCGCCCTGGTCACCAGTGCCCAAGACGCCGGATATACCGGCAACGTCAGCGAACTGCTGGGCGCGTTCGTGTTGTCCGGTCACTCCGCCGGCGGCGGGTTCGCCACCGCGACGGCCTCTGATTACATCAGTGCGGGCGATGCCGCACAGGACGCTGACCTGCTGGGCGTAGTGATGTTCGACGGAGTCTCCAATGGCGTCTTCGACGGCACCTTCACCCAGCAGCTGGCGGTCTTGGACACTTCTGCCATCCCGGTGTATCAAATCGCCGCTCCCGCTCAAGCCTTCAACGCCTTTGGTGCGACCACGAACCAGTTGCTGGCCGACCGGCCCGGCCAGTTCGACGGAGCCGTCCTGGTCGGTGGCTCGCACGTCGACTCGATGCTCGGCACCAACCCGATCATCGACTTCGCCTCCCAGTTGGTGACCAAGTTTTCCCCGGCCGGCAACACCGAGGCCGTGTACAACCTGAGCACCGGCTGGATCAACGACCTGTATGTCGGCGCCGGCCCGGACGCACCGCAGTACGGTTTCTACTCCGCGGCCAACGGGCAAATCATCATGGGCAACGCCGCCGCGGTGAGCCTGCCCTCGCTATTCGCCAATAACCTTTCGCCGCTGGATACCGTGCTCAAGAACGTGATCGACCGGGTCGGCGCGCTCTTCGGCCTCACTCCGGTTCCAGCGGTCAACACCGGGTCCAACGGCGTCACCGGCTATGTGACACCGCCGCAGTCCAACGGGGTGACCGGCGTGCGGACCGGGGCGTCTTCGTTGCTCATTCCCTCCGGGGCCAACGGGTACAACGCCCCTGCCGACTGGTACTTCCCGACCCAGGCCGACGGCTCAGTCCAGGCCAACGGCCTGATCTGGCTGCAGCACGGCTTCCTCGGCTTCAACACCTGGTACGCCGATATGGCGCAGGCACTGGCCCAGGAAACCAACAGCATCGTGGTGGCGCCCAACATCTACTGGTTCGATCCGGCGTTCTCCGGTGATGCCGCCGCTGCGATGTTTGTGGGTGATCGGGCCGCACTGAACGTCAGTGCAAACCAGGCCGGCTACGACGGTGCGTTGCCGCAGACGTTCATCCTCACCGGGCATTCGGCGGGCGGCCGGTTCGCCACGACGGCCGCCGCGGGCACCGTCGCAAACGGATCCGCCGTTGATCTGCTGGGCGTGGTGATGTTCGACGGCGTCTCCCGCCCACCGACGTTCACCGACCAACTGCAGGTGCTCATCGATGCCGGGATCCCGGACTACCAGATCGCCGCCCCGCCGCAGCGCTGGAACGCCTGGGGTGTGGCCACTGAGGCGATGTTGTCGAAGTACCCGGACCAGTTCTTCGGCGTGCAAATCGATAACGGCTCGCATACCGATGTCATCGGCGGCAACTCGCTATGGGGCTGGCTGGGCGAACTGGGTAGCGACCTGATCGTCAAGCCGTCCCCGCCCGGAGGTAAGGCCGCGGTGCGCACCTTCGCCACCGGCTGGATCAACGACCTCTACAACGGGACCGGCCCGACTGATCCGGTCTACGGCATCTACGCCAACCCCAACGACGGCACCTACGTGCCCAACCAGGCCATCGTGATGGGCCAGGCCGGGGCGACCACCCTGCCCGCACCGCCACCGGTGGACATCGCCCAGTACTCGGGCAAATGGTACGAGCAGGGCAGCGTCAAGATGTTCTTCTCCCTCGGCCTGGTCAACACCACGGCGACCTATACCCCCCAGGCTGACGGTTCGGTCAAGGTGGAGAACGCCGGGAACTACTTCGGGCCCAACGGACCGTCGTCGACCATCACCGGCGCGGCGCTCGTGGTCAACGATCCGACCAATACCCGCCTCAACGTCGGCTTCTTCTTCGGCCAGCCCAATAACACCGACGAGCCGGGCAACTATTGGATCCTGGATTACGCACCCGACTACAGCTGGGCGATCGTCGGCGACCCGAACGGCACGGCCGGCTACATCCTGACCCGTAGCCAGGAGATCACCGACGCCGAGTACAACGCGCTGGTGGCTCGGGCCTACGAGCTGGGTGTGAGCCGCACCATCACCCGGACCCTGCAGTTCCCGACGTCCTCGGCCGCCAGCCTCCCCGGCCCGGCGACTCTGCCAGCCCTGGGCCGGGTCTGAGGAGTTTCCCTACCCCAAACACCGCGTAAGTGCTTGACGGGAAGGCCCTGAGGGGTCAATCTGGTCATCGAGCATGCGCGCGTGGGCGGTACTCACCGGCCAGCGCCCTTTGGCCGCGGCATGCGCAGTTTGAGGTTGGCGCCATTGTGCGCTATTGTTGAGCGTTGCGCTGGTTTCCTCCTGCCCACCTCTAACGCACCCCGACACCGTGGTCTTGGTCTGAGTCTTTTCGTCCCAGCTCAGAGACCATTTACGTGTCGTGCGCATCGGCGGACAGGGAGCACGGGCGCGAACCTACGCAGATGAGCGGCGAAAGGCCCGGCGCACGCCGGAACCTGAAAGTCCGCATGAGGTGCCGGAAGGAATGCATCTTGGCAGTCTCCAGCCAGAGCAAATCGACCACTAGTTCTTCTAATTCGGTTCCGGGGGCGCCAAAAAGAATCTCATTCGCCAAGTTGCGCGAACCTCTCGAGGTTCCTGGCCTGCTGGACGTCCAGATCGACTCCTTCGACTGGTTGATCGGTACCCCCCGCTGGCGCGAGATCGCCAAGGCTCGCGGTGATATCGACCCCAAGAGCGGTCTCGAAGAGGTGCTCGACGAGCTGTCCCCGATCGAGGACTTCTCCGGCTCAATGTCACTGAGCTTCACCGACCCCCGCTTTGACGAGGTCAAGGCGCCGGTTGATGAGTGCAAAGACAAGGACATGACGTATGCGGCCCCGCTGTTCGTCACGGCCGAGTTCATCAACAACAACACCGGCGAGATCAAGAGCCAGACCGTCTTCATGGGCGACTTCCCGATGATGACCGAAAAGGGCACCTTCATCATCAACGGCACCGAGCGCGTGGTGGTCAGCCAGCTGGTGCGGTCCCCGGGTGTGTATTTCGACAAGTCCAAGGACAAGGCGACCGATAACGACATCACCAGCGTCAAGGTGATCCCGGGACGTGGCGCCTGGCTGGAGTTCGACGTCGACAAGCGCGCCACCGTCGGCGTGCGCATCGACCGTAAGCGCCGCCAGCCGGTCACCGTGCTGCTCAAGGCGCTCGGCTGGACCAATGAGAAAATTCGGGAGCGCTTCGGCTTCTCCGAGATCATGATGTCGACGCTGGAGAAGGACAACGCCGCCGGCCCCGACGAGGCGCTGCTGGAGATCTACCGCAAGCTGCGTCCGGGCGAGCCGCCGACCAAGGAGTCCGCGCAGACCCTGCTGGAGAACCTGTTCTTCAAGGAGAAGCGCTACGACCTGGCTCGGGTGGGTCGCTACAAGGTCAACAAGAAACTCGGCCTCAACGTCGGCAAGCCGATCACCAACTCAACGCTGACCGAGGACGACATCGTCGCGACGATCGAGTACCTGGTTCGTCTGCACGACACGCCTGAGGGTCAGACGTCGATGATGACCGCTCCCGGCGGCACCGAGGTTCCCGTCGAGGTCGACGACATCGACCACTTCGGCAACCGCCGGCTCCGTACGGTCGGTGAGCTGATCCAGAATCAGATCCGGGTCGGGCTGTCCCGAATGGAGCGCGTCGTCCGCGAGCGGATGACCACCCAGGACGTCGAGGCGATCACGCCGCAGACCCTGATCAACATCCGTCCCGTGGTGGCGGCGATCAAGGAGTTCTTCGGCACCAGCCAGCTGAGCCAGTTCATGGACCAGAACAATCCACTGTCGGGTCTGACCCACAAGCGCCGCCTGTCGGCGTTGGGCCCCGGTGGTCTGTCCCGTGAGCGCGCCGGCCTCGAGGTCCGCGACGTGCACTCCAGCCACTACGGCCGGATGTGTCCGATCGAGACCCCGGAGGGTCCCAACATCGGCCTGATCGGTTCGCTGTCGGTGTACGCGCGGGTCAACCCGTTCGGCTTCATCGAGACGCCGTACCGCAAGGTCGTCAAGGGTGTCGTCACCGACGAGATTCACTACCTGACCGCCGACGAGGAGGATCGCCACGTCGTGGCGCAGGCCAACTCGCCGACCGATGCCAAGGGCAAGTTCACCGAGGCGCGCGTGCTCGTACGCCGTAAGGGTGGCGAGGTCGAGAACGTCACGCCCGCTGAGGTGGACTTCATGGACGTGTCGCCGCGCCAGATGGTGTCGGTCGCTACCGCCATGATTCCGTTCCTCGAGCATGACGACGCCAACCGTGCCCTGATGGGTGCAAACATGCAGCGCCAGGCGGTTCCGCTGGTGCGAAGCGAGGCGCCATTGGTGGGCACCGGCATGGAACTGCGCGCCGCGATTGACGCTGGCGATGTCGTCATTGCCACGAAAGCCGGTGTGGTGGAAGAGGTTTCGGCTGACTACGTCACCGTGATGGCCGACGACGGCACCCGGTTCAGCTACCGGATGCGCAAGTTCAACCGGTCGAATCACGGCACGTGCGCCAACCAGCGTCCGATCGTGGACGCCGGTCAGCGGGTCGAGGTCGGCCAGGTGATCGCCGACGGCCCGTGTACCGAGAACGGTGAGATGGCACTTGGCAAGAACCTTCTGGTGGCGGTCATGCCGTGGGAGGGCCACAACTACGAGGACGCGATCATCCTGTCCAGCCGCCTGGTTGAAGAGGACGTGCTTACCTCGATTCACATCGAGGAACATGAGATTGACGCCCGCGACACCAAGCTGGGCGCCGAGGAGATCACCCGGGACATCCCGAACGTCTCCGATGAGGTGCTGGCTGATCTCGACGAGCGCGGCATCGTCCGCATCGGCGCGGAGGTCCGCGACGGCGACATCCTGGTCGGCAAGGTCACCCCGAAGGGCGAGACCGAGCTGACTCCGGAGGAGCGACTGCTCCGGGCGATCTTCGGTGAGAAGGCCCGCGAAGTACGCGACACCTCGCTGAAGGTGCCGCACGGTGAGTCCGGCAAGGTCATCGGAATCCGGGTGTTCTCCCGTGAGGACGACGACGAACTGTCCGCCGGTGTCAACGAGTTGGTCCGGGTGTACGTCGCCCAGAAGCGCAAGATCTCCGATGGCGACAAGCTCGCCGGCCGCCACGGCAACAAGGGCGTCATCGGCAAGATCCTGGCGGCCGAGGATATGCCATTCCTCACCGACGGCACTCCGGTCGACATCATCCTTAACACCCACGGTGTGCCGCGACGGATGAACATCGGTCAGATCCTTGAGACGCACCTGGGTTGGGTAGCCAAGACCGGCTGGAAGATAGACGGTAAGCCTGAGTGGGCGGCGAATCTGCCCGCCGACATGCTCGAGTCCGGGCCGAACACCATCGTCTCCACGCCGGTGTTCGATGGTGCCCGCGAGGAGGAGCTGCAGGGACTGCTGTCTTCGACGCTCGCCGACCGTGACGGCAACGTGCTCGTAAACGGTGATGGCAAGGCCATGCTGTTCGACGGCCGCAGCGGTGAACCGTTCCCGTACCCGGTGACGGTCGGCTACATGTACATCTTGAAACTGCACCACCTGGTTGACGACAAGATCCACGCCCGCTCGACTGGTCCGTACTCGATGATCACCCAGCAGCCGTTGGGTGGTAAGGCGCAGTTCGGCGGTCAGCGGTTCGGTGAGATGGAGTGCTGGGCCATGCAGGCCTACGGCGCGGCGTACACGCTGCAGGAACTCTTGACCATCAAATCCGACGACACCGTCGGCCGGGTCAAGGTCTATGAGGCGATCGTCAAGGGCGAGAACATCCCCGAGCCGGGTATTCCGGAGTCGTTCAAGGTGTTGCTCAAGGAGTTGCAGTCGCTGTGCCTCAACGTCGAGGTGCTTTCCAGCGACGGCGCTGCCATCGAGATGCGCGACGGCGACGACGAGGACCTGGAGCGCGCTGCGGCGAACCTGGGAATCAACCTGTCCCGCAACGAGTCCGCCTCTGTTGAAGATCTTGCGTAGATCTCTTCCGTTTATTGATCTGTCTAGTCCCGCAAGGGGAAAGGGAGTTACGTGTTAGACGTCAACTTCTTCGATGAACTCCGTATCGGCCTGGCTACCGCCGACGATATTCGCACCTGGTCCTTCGGCGAGGTGAAGAAGCCGGAGACCATCAACTACCGCACGCTCAAGCCAGAGAAGGACGGCCTGTTCTGCGAGAAGATCTTCGGACCTACTCGCGATTGGGAGTGCTACTGCGGCAAGTACAAGCGTGTGCGCTTCAAGGGCATCATCTGCGAGCGCTGCGGCGTCGAGGTCACCCGCGCCAAGGTGCGTCGCGAGCGGATGGGACATATCGAACTGGCCGCACCGGTCACGCACATCTGGTACTTCAAGGGTGTTCCGTCGCGGTTGGGTTACCTGCTGGATCTGGCCCCGAAGGATCTAGAGAAGATCATTTATTTCGCGGCCTATGTGATCACCGCGGTCGACACCGAGATGCGTCATAACGAGCTGTCCACGCTCGAGGCCGAGATGGTCGTCGAGAAGAAGGCCGTCGAAACCCAGCGTGATGTCGATCTGGAAGCCCGTGCCCAGAAGCTCGAGGCCGACCTCGCCGAACTTGAGGCCGAGGGCGCCAAGTCGGATGTCAAGCGCAAGGTGAAGGATGCCGGCGAGCGCGAGATGCGCCAGCTCCGCGACCGCGTCCAGCGTGAGCTGGACCGCCTCGACGAGATCTGGACCACCTTCACCAAGCTGGCCCCCAAGCAGCTGATCATTGACGAGAACCTTTACCGCGAGCTCGTTGATCGCTACGGCGAGTACTTCCAAGGCTCGATGGGCGCGGAGTCGATCAAGAAGCTCATCGAGAACTTCGATATCGACGCCGAGGCCGAGGCACTGCGTGAGGTCATTCGCAGTGGCAAGGGTCAGAAGAAGCTGCGCGCGCTCAAGCGCCTGAAGGTGGTTGCGGCGTTCCAGACCAACCGCAACTCCCCGATGGGCATGGTGCTCGACGCGGTGCCGGTGATCCCGCCGGAGCTGCGCCCGATGGTCCAGCTCGACGGTGGCCGCTTCGCCACCTCCGATCTCAACGATCTGTATCGCCGCGTGATCAACCGCAACAACCGGTTGAAGCGACTGATCGACCTCGGCGCTCCCGAGATCATCGTCAATAACGAAAAGCGCATGTTGCAGGAGTCAGTGGACGCGCTGTTCGACAACGGCCGCCGCGGCCGCCCGGTCACCGGCCCGGGTAACCGCCCACTGAAGTCGCTGAGCGATCTGCTCAAGGGCAAGCAGGGCCGGTTCCGCCAGAACCTGCTCGGCAAGCGCGTCGACTATTCGGGTCGTTCGGTCATCGTGGTTGGCCCGCAGCTCAAGCTGCACCAGTGCGGTCTGCCCAAGCTGATGGCACTCGAGTTGTTCAAGCCGTTCGTGATGAAGCGTCTGGTCGATCTCAACCACGCGCAGAACATCAAGAGCGCCAAGCGGATGGTGGAGCGTCAGCGTCCGCAGGTGTGGGATGTGCTCGAAGAGGTCATCTCCGAGCATCCGGTGCTGCTCAACCGCGCACCAACCCTGCACCGTTTGGGGATCCAGGCTTTCGAGCCCATGCTCGTCGAGGGTAAGGCCATTCAGCTGCACCCGCTGGTGTGCGAGGCGTTCAACGCCGACTTCGACGGCGATCAGATGGCGGTGCACCTACCGCTGAGTGCCGAGGCTCAGGCCGAGGCCCGCGTGCTGATGCTGTCGAGCAACAACATCCTGTCGCCGGCCTCGGGCAAACCGCTTGCCATGCCGCGTCTGGACATGGTCACCGGTCTGTACTTCCTGACCACCGAGATCCCCGGTGACACCGGCCAGTACACCCCGGCAGCCAAGGACACCCCGGAGACGGGCGTCTACAGCTCGCCGTCGGAGGCCATCATGGCGATGGACCGCGGCGTGCTGAGCCCGCGGGCCAGGATCAAGGTCCGGTTAACCCGACTGCGTCCGCCGCACGAGGTCGAGACCGAACTGTTCGGCGAGAACGGCTGGCGTCCGGGCAATGCCTGGATCTGCGAGACCACCCTGGGTCGCGTCCTGTTCAACGAGCTGCTGCCGCTGGGCTATGCCTTCGTCAACAAGCAGATGCACAAGAAGGAGCAGGCCAAGATCATCAACGATCTGGCCGAGCGCTACCCGATGATCGTGGTTGCGCAGACCGTCGACAAGCTCAAGGACACGGGCTTCTACTGGGCCACCCGATCGGGAGTCACCGTGTCGATGGCCGACGTGCTGGTGCCGCCGGAGAAGGCAGAGATCCTCGAGCGCCATGAGGTCGAGGCCGACGGTATCGAGAAGAAGTACCAGCGCGGTGCACTGAACCGTCAGGAGCGCAATGACGCACTGGTGGAGCTGTGGAAGAAGGCCACCGAAGAGGTCGGTGACGCGCTGCGTTCGCACTACCCCAAGGACAACCCGATCATCACGATCGTGGAGTCCGGTGCGACCGGTAACTTCACCCAGACCCGAACACTGGCCGGCATGAAGGGCTTGGTGACCAATCCGAAGGGTGAGTTCATCCCGCGTCCGATCAAGTCCTCGTTCCGCGAGGGCCTGACGGTGTTGGAGTACTTCATCAACACCCACGGCGCCCGAAAGGGTTTGGCGGACACCGCGCTTCGCACCGCCGACTCGGGTTACCTGACCCGTCGTCTGGTGGACGTCTCTCAGGACGTGATCGTGCGCGAGCACGATTGCGGTACCGAGCGGGGCATCGTCGTCGACCTGGCCGAGCGCGCCGCTGACGGCACCCTGATCCGGGATCCGCACGTCGAGACCTCGGCGTACGCCCGCACGCTGGCCGCTGACGCGGTCGACGCGAAGGGCAAGGTCATCGTCGAGCGTGGGCATGACCTGGGCGACCCGGCGATCGATGCGGCACTGGAAGCCGGCATCACCAGCGTCAAGGTCCGCTCGGTGCTCACCTGCGCCAGCGCTGACGGCGTCTGCGCGATGTGCTACGGCCGCTCGATGGCCACCGGCAAGCTGGTTGATATCGGTGAGGCCGTCGGTATCGTTGCCGCGCAGTCCATCGGCGAGCCCGGCACGCAGCTGACCATGCGAACCTTCCACCAGGGTGGCGTGGGCGAGGACATCACCGGCGGTCTGCCCCGCGTCCAGGAGCTGTTCGAGGCCCGCGTCCCGCGCGGCAAGGCCCCGATCGCCGAGGTCGCCGGACGGGTCCGCCTCGAGGAGAGCGACAAGTTCTACAAGATCACCATCGTTCCCGATGACGGGAGCGAGGAGGTCGTGTACGAGAAGCTCTCCAAGCGGCAACGTCTGCGCGTGTTCAAGCACGACGACGGGACCGAGCGGCTGCTTGCCGACGGTGACCACGTCGAGGTGGGACAGCAGCTCATGGAGGGCTCCGCCGACCCGCACGACGTGCTCCGTGTTGAGGGCCCGCGCAAGGTGCAGATCCACCTCGTCAAGGAGGTGCAGGAGGTCTACCGGGCCCAGGGCGTGTCGATCCACGACAAGCACATCGAGGTCATCATCCGGCAGATGCTGCGTCGCGTCACGATCATCGATTCGGGTGCAACAGAGTTCCTGCCCGGCTCGCTGACCGAGCGTGCGGAGTTCGAGTCGGAGAACCGTCGGGTGGTCGCCGAGGGCGGCGAGCCTGCGGCCGGCCGTCCGGTGCTGATGGGTATCACCAAGGCGTCATTGGCCACTGATTCGTGGCTGAGTGCGGCGTCGTTCCAGGAGACCACCCGGGTGCTCACCGATGCGGCGATCAACTGCCGCAGCGACAAGCTCCGCGGTCTGAAGGAGAACGTGATCATCGGCAAGTTGATCCCGGCCGGTACCGGTATCAATCGGTACCGCAACATCCAGGTTCAGCCCACCGAAGAGGCCCGCGCCGCGGCGTACACGATCCCGTCGTATGAGGATCAGTACTACAGCCCCGACTTCGGTCAGGCCACCGGTCCCGCGGTTCCGCTCGACGATTACGGGTACTCCGACTACCGGTAGTCACGCAGACGAGAAAAGCCCCCGCTTCGCGCGGGGGCTTTTCTCGTCTCGGCGGGCTGCGGCTAGAACAGGGTGAGGTAGCGGTTGATTTCCCAGTCACTCACCACGGCGTGGTAGGCCCGGAACTCGTCCTGTTTGGTCTTGACGAAGTAGTCGAGATAATGGCTACCGTTGCGGACCGGACCGAAGGCTGCGCGCAATACATCGTCCTTAGCCAATTCCTCGGTGGCGTGCATCAGCGTGCCGGGCACCGAGAATATGCCGCGCTTGGCGAGTTCGACCGGCGACATCGCATACAGGTTTTCGGTATTCGGTGGACCCGGCTCAAGGTTGCGATCAATCCCGTCCATGCCTGATGCCAGTATCGCGACCAGCGCCAGATAGGGGTTGGCGGCACCGTCGGTGCCACGATGTTCGACCCGGCCGGCTTCGGGGATTCGCAACATCTGCGTCCGGTTGTTACCGCCGTAGGAGATGTACGCGGGTGCCCAGGTGGCGCCGGAGTCCGGTGCGCCAACTCCCATCCGCTTGTACGAGTTAACGATCGGACAGGTAATGGCCACCGCCGCTCGCGCATGCTCCAAGATCCCGGCGATATAGCTGTAGGCCATCGGCGAGAGACCCAAACCATGTGGATCGTCGCCCTCGGCAACGAACAACTGCTTATCGCCCTGCCACAGTGATGTGTGGATGTGTAGGCCGTTGCCGGTCAGGTTGGAGAAAGGCTTGGGCATGAACGTGGCCAGCTTGCCTTCGCGCTGCGCCAGCACGTGCACCATGTAGCGGAAGAAAATCAGCCTGTCCGCCGAGGTGAGAGCGTCGGCGTACTTCCAGTTCTGCTCGAACTGTCCGTTGGCGTCCTCGTGATCATTCGCGTAGTTGTTCCAACCCAGCTGATTCATATAGCGCGACGTGGTCTGCAGAAATGGCAGCGAGCGACTGAGGGCCTTGGCGTCGTAACAGGGCGCGGTCGCCGAGTCCAGTTGGTCGGCAATGGCGATGCCACCGTCCTCGGTGCGGCGCAGCAGCGAGTATTCGGCCTCGAAACCCGCCATCATCGTGATGCCGCGTTCAGTCAACTTGGCGAGTTGGCGTTTGAGTATCACCCGCGGTGAGAAGTCCCACGGCTCGCCGTTGACATGGATGTCGCACATGAGAACGGCGACACCCTTCTCCCACGGTACGACCGTGTAGGAGTCGGGGTCGGGTACGGCGGACATATCGGGATCGGACGGATCCTGACCCATGGGGCCGGCGGCGAATCCGGCGAACCCGGCACCGCCGTCCATCAGCAGGTCGAAACTCGCCATCGGCACGAGCTTTGCGCACGGTTTGCCGTGCATATCGACGAACATGGCGAGGAAGAACTCGATACCGTCAGCGTCGGCTCGGGCCCGCAGTTCTTGGCGATTGTCTGACACGAAGTGCTCCCTTGGGGTGGCGGCTACCTGACCTGGAGCGTACTGTCCACCCCGAGGCAACAGGTGGTGAATTCACGAAACTCCAACTCCCATGCAAAATCAGGGGGTTGATTGTTACTATGCCGCCGTATACCCTGATGCAACCCTGAAACTGACTGGAGTAGCGGCAGATGTGTGGAATTGTCGGTCTGCTGGTTCGTGATCCCGCCTTAGAGGCGCACCTTGGCCTGCACTTTTCCGCCATGCTCGAGGAGATGACGACCCGCGGGCCGGACTCAGCAGGTATGGCGATCTACGACCGCGGCGTGCCGAAGGGATCGCGCCGCTGGTCGCTGCGCGGTGACGGGGACAGCACCAACTGGAAGGCCGTCCAATCCGCAGTTGACTCCTCGAGTGGCACGTCGTCGGACATCGAAATAATCGACAACATCGCGTTTCTGGTCACCGCGGCCGGCGAGGCTGCTGTACTCGAGGGTCTCAAGCACGCGGCAGCGGAGCGGATCACTGTCGTCGGCGTGGGCCATGCGATGAAGTTGATCAAAGATGTCGGACTGCCTCGCGAGATCTGTGAGCACTACGGCGTTGGGTCAATGTCCGGTTACATGGCACTGGGTCACACCCGCATGGCCACCGAGTCCGCAGTCACCACCGATGGTGCGCATCCGTTCAGCCCGCGCAATGATCTCGCACTGGTGCATAACGGCTCGTTCTCCAACCACGCCAGCATCCGGCGTCAACTCTTCGATGCCGGCGTCGAGTGTCTTACCGACAATGACACCGAAGTAGCCGCTCAGTTCATCGGCCATCGGATGGAATTAGGTGATGATCTTGAAGAGGCGATGCGGCATGTGCTGAAGGAATTCGACGGATTCTTCACCCTCGTCGTCACCGCCGAGCGATCCTTCTCGGTCGTACGGGATGCGTTCGCGTGCAAGCCGATGGTGATCGCCGAAACCGACGCCTATGTCGCCGTTGCCAGCGAATACCACGCACTCGCCAGCCTGCCCGGTATCGACGACGCCCGGGTATTCGAACCTCAACCCGAGGAGATTCACACATGGACTGTGTGACCTGATGAGCGCCCAGACTGATACATCGACGACGTTGGACGTCCGTGAATTGGGAGTGACCGCCGTTAACCGAGCCCTGCGGGCGCTGCCCGACGGCGCGCAGGTCACCCTGACCGAAGTTCGCGGGGCGCACAACCTTGGTGTTGGCCTCACCAACAAGATCCACATCACCGTCAATGGCAATACCGGCTACTACGCGGCCGGCCTGTGTGATGGGCCGGATTTCACCATCAACGGCAGTGTTGGCTGGGGCGCGGGCGAGAATCTGATGAGTGGCGTCGTGCGAGTTCGCGGCAATGCCAGTGAGTCGACCGCGGCCACCGCCCACGGCGGGCTGGTGATTATTGAGGGCGATGCGTCGTCCCGAGCCGCGATTTCACTCAAGGGCGGAAACCTCGCCGTAGCGGGAAATGTGGGCCATATGAGCGCATTTATGGCCCAGGCCGGAACCGTGCTGGTGGGCGGCGACGCCGGAGATTCGCTTGGTGATTCGCTGTATGAGGCCGTGATCTATGTGGGCGGCACGATTCGCTCGCTCGGGGCCGACGCCCGAACCGAAGAACTTACCGAGGCGGATGTTTCGACGATTCGTCAGATGTGCACTGTCGCCGGCTTCGATCACATTGACGCGGTCAATGTCACCAAAGTCGTCTCGGCCAAGCAGTTATACAACTTCGACGCGCTGAAGAATCAGAGGTATTGATGAACCGCGACGACTCCGCCACCCCCGCCTTCCGGGAAAGCGCCACCTACCCGAACGAGGTCATTTCGCAGATCCAGACGATGTCGCGAACGGGCCGCTACGAGATCCGAGGCTGGGGTGCTAAACGGCAGGTGCCGAGCTTCGACGATCTGAGTTTCATCACCGCGTCGATGTCGCGTTACCCGCTCGAGGGCTATCGCGAACGTTGCGAGACCAAGACGGTGCTTGGCAGCAGGTTCGCCACCAAGCCCCTCGAACTCGACATCCCGATCACGATCGCCGGCATGAGTTTCGGTTCGTTGTCCGCCGCTGCCAAGGATTCGCTCGGCAGAGCCGCAACGGCCGTTGGCACGTCGACCACCACCGGTGACGGGGGAATGACCGAGGAGGAACGGCGGGCGTCCAAGCTCCTCGTCTACCAATGCCTGCCCTCGCGTTACGGATTCAACCCGGGACATCTGCGGATGGCCGATGCGATCGAGGTCGTCGTCGGTCAAGGTGCTAAGCCCGGCGGCGGTGGCATGCTGCTCGGCCAGAAGGTGAGCGAACGGGTCGCCGGTATGCGCACTCTGCCTGCCGGGGTCGATCAGCGTTCGGCCTGCCGCCACCCGGACTGGACCGGTCCTGACGACCTGACCATCAAGATCCGTGAACTCCGTGAAGCCACAAACTGGGAGAAGCCGATCTATGTCAAATTCGGCGCCACCCGGGTGTTCAACGACGTCAAGCTTGCGATCGCTGCGGGCGCTGACGTAGTCGTCGTGGACGGAATGCAGGGCGGTACCGGCGCCACGCAGGACGTTTTCATCGAACACACCGGTATTCCCACGCTGCCCGCGGTTCGTCTTGCCGCGGACGCGATCCGTGAGATGGGCATGACCGGCACAGTGCAGCTCATCGTCTCGGGCGGAATCCGCACCGGTGCCGATATCGCCAAGGCGCTGGCTCTCGGTGCCGACGCTGTCTCGCTCGGCGTTGCATCACTCATTGCGCTGGGCTGTAACTCCGCCTACTACGAATCCGATGGCGAGCACATCGATGTCACGGCCGACTACACCGCACTGGGCACTGCCCCGGGGTTCTGCCATGAGTGCCAGTCCGGGGCCTGTCCGGTTGGCGTCACCACGCAGGACCCTGAGCTGTCAAAGCGGTTGGATCCCGAGGTGGGCGCACGGCGGCTGACCAACTACCTCAAGGCGCTCACCATGGAGCTGACGACACTGGCCCGTGCCTGCGGCAAGAACGACGTGCACCATCTCGAGCCCGAGGATCTCGTTGCACTCACCATCGAAGCCGCGGCGATGGCCAAGGTGCCGCTGGCTGGTACGTCCTGGATTCCCGGCCAGGGCTTCTGATTGAGACACCATGTACGCGGCGTTTGATGCAGATAAATCCCCCGAACCGCTTGATCGGCCCTCACTTGAGGAGGCGGTCGAGCGGGTACTGGCCACCCAATTACGGGAGCTCCGAGCCCGTCTTGGGTGGTCGCTGGCTCGGCTGGCTGATGAGGCGGGCATGAGTAAAGGAATGCTCTCCAAGATCGAAAACAGCCAGACAACGCCGAGTTTGAGCACTCTGGTCCGATTGGCCACGGCACTTGACGCTCCGATCACGGCCTTTTTCCGCGGACTCGAGGAAGAGACCGATGTGCTCCTGGTCAAGGCCGGGCGTGGTCTGGAGCTGAGCCCACGAAGCGCGGCGGGTCACCGCTATCAACTCCTGGGTGCCTCCCGCGGTCCGCATCGACTGCTGGAGCCGATGCTGGTGACCCTGATGGAGCGGACCGAGGTGTTTCCGCTCTACCAGCACGCCGGAACCGAGTTTCTGTTCATGATCAGCGGTGAGATGCAGTACGGCGTAGGAGGTTCGTCCTATTTGCTCGAACCCGGTGATTCACTTCAATTCGACGGCGAGGCACCGCACGGTCCACGCACTCTGATCACAATGCCCGTTCAATTTCTCTCAGTGAAGGCGTATGGCCATGGCAATCGCTAGTTCAACTCGCAAAGGCAGGCGGCCGGCTCGGTACTCGGCCTTCGACATTTTCCGTCGGGGCGTGACCCACTCGGATTGGCCTCGGAGTTTCGATCAGCACGAACTCAAGAAGTCCTATGACGCCGTCATCATCGGCGCGGGTGTACATGGTTTGGCGACGGCCTATTATCTCGCGTCCAACCACGGCATCACCAATGTGGCGGTCATCGACAAGTCGTATATGGGTGGCGGCGGCTCCGGTCGCAACACGGCGATCGTGCGGTCGAACTACCTCACACCCGAAGGGGTGCGGTTCTACGACCGCTCAGTCAAGCTGTACGAGGATCTCTCCGTCGATCTGAACTACAACGTCATGTTCTCTCAGCGCGGACACCTCACCCTCGCGCATAATGACGCATCAATGCGCACGATGCAGTGGCGCGCCGAGGTCAACAAGCTGCAGGGCATCGACAGTCGAGTGATCGACGCCAAAGAAGTCGGCAAGATCGTGCCCTACCTCGACGTCTCCGAACACGCGCGCTATCCGATTCTCGGCGCCCTCTACCACCCGCCCGGCGGCATCATCCGGCACGACGCAGTCAACTGGGGTTACGCGCGGGCCGCAAGCCACCTCGGCGTCGAGATCCACCAGCAGACCGAACTACTAGGAATCGACACTGCAGGCGGGAAAGTCACCGGCGTGCGCACCAGTCGGGGGGATATCTCCACACCGATAGTCGTCAACTGCACCGCCGGCTGGGCGTCGACCATCTCTGACATGGTGGGTGTGAAGATGCCGCTGATCACCCACCCGCTACAGGCCGCGGTCACCGAGCCGGTCAAGGTGTTCCTGCCCGCGGTGATCGTCTCCGGCTCATTGCACGTGTACGTGAGCCAGACCGACCGAGGCGAGCTTGTATTCGGCGCCAGTGTCGACCCGTACCCGTCCTACTCGATGCGTGGATCACTGGAGTTCACCGAGGGTCTGGCAACTCATATCCTGGAATTGATTCCCTCGATCGGTTCGCTGAAGTTATTGCGCCAGTGGGCGGGCCTGTGCGATATGACGCCGGATTACTCACCGATCATGGGCTTCACTCCGGTCGACGGGTTTCTCGTCGATGTCGGCTGGGGAACCTACGGCTTCAAGGCCGGCCCGGTCTCCGGTGAGCAGATGGCGCAACTGATCGCCACCGGCCGTACGCCTGAACTCATCGCTGCTTTCGATCTGGCTCGTTTCGCCGACGGACGTCTCGTCGGCGAAAAGGGCGCTGCGTCGGTCGGTCACTGAAACGGAGTTGGACATGCTTCTTATTGATTGCCCGCACTGCGGCCCCCGCAACAGCACCGAGTTCCGCCACGCCGGCGAGTCGGGAAAGTCGCGCGATGTCGCGAACTCCACACCTGAGCAATGGCGTCGCTACCTCTACGAGCATGACAACCCGCTGGGCTGGGTTCGGGAGTCGTGGTTCCACGCGTCGGGTTGTCGCCGCTACATCAGCGCCGAACGCAACACCGAGACCAACCAGATCCGCTGGGTCGTCCCGTTCGGCGCACCGGCACCGAGTTCTGATGCAGACAAGGAGACGGGCGTATGAGCGCGGCAGGCAACTGGCGAATCGCACCCCAGCCCGGCGAGGTGATTGATCGCAGCCGGCCGGTGAACTTCACCTGGAATGGTTCACCGGTCAGTGGCTATGCCGGTGACACCATCGTGTCGGCGCTGCTGGCCTCTGGCGTTCGGGTAACGGCGCGAAGCTTCAAATACCACCGGCCCCGTGGCGTTTTCAGCGCAACCTTCTACGACCCCAACTGCTCGTTCCAGGTGGGCGAGGAACCCAACGTTCGTGGGGCGCACCGAATGGTGCGCGATGGTGATGTGGTCAAGGCGCAGAACGCGTGGCCGTCACTGAGCTTCGACGTTCGTGCCGTCAACAAGCGATTGGGTCGGTTCCTGGGTCCAGGCTTTTACTACAAGACCTTCATCAGGCCGCAGGCACTGTGGCCGCTCTACCAGAAGGTGCTGTCACAGTTCGCCCCCGGCGGCAGCCCCCCTCCGATCGGTGCCCCGCACGAAATCTTCGACAAGCGCTTCGCGCACCCGGATGTCCTCGTCGCCGGCGGCGGCCCGGCCGGCATGGCTGCCGCGATCGAAGCGGCCCGCTGCGGTGCCGACGTGATGTTGGTCGAGGAGGAGTACGACCTCGGTGGCCACCTGCGCTACGGCGGTGCTGACGAACTGGCAGCTTTGACCGCGCTGCGCGCTGAGGTCGCGAGTTTCGACAATATCGAGGTGCTCACCGACTCGGTCGTCCTGGGTCGCTACGACGACAACTGGGTCGGGGTGGTGCAGCGCAGCGGAATATGGGCCCGGGAACGTCTAATCAAAGCGCGGGTCGGCACCCTGGTGGTCGCCGCCGGTCTGATCGAGCGTCCCTATGTCTTCGAGGGCAATGACCTGCCCGGCGTGATGTTGTCCACCGCTGCACTGCGCCTCACCGGGTTGCACGCGGTCAAGCCTGGCACCAGGGCGGTCGTGTTCACCGCCAACTCCACCGGCGATGAGACAGTCGAAAGGCTTCGCGGCGCCGGCGTCGAGATCGCCCGCGTGCTGGATGCACGCAAGGGTGAGAACGTCGTACGCGGCGTCGGACGCGGGAAACTCAGCGGAGTCGAGGCCGGGGATGGATCCACGACCAGCGCCGACCTCCTGGTGACCGCCACCGGATGGACCGCCCCGACCAGCCTGCTGAACATGGCGGGCGATCGCCCGGTGTGGAACCCGCAGGCGGCCCGGTTCACCCCCGGTGGAGTGACGACGACCCGGGTGATGGCAACCGGTGGCATCGTCGGTGATGGCAGCACCGCGGAGCTGATCGCACACGGACGGGCGGTGGGCGCCGAAGCTGCGGCCCGGGCGCGTGGGGAGGCGGCCAAAGATGTCGCGGCGCTGGTTCCGGACGCTCATCCTGGGATCTTCCAGAGCACCACGGTCGGTTTCATCGACTACTCCGAGGACGTCAAGAGCAAGGACATCGTTGCCGCCGCCAAGGAGGGCTACGATTCCTCAGAACTGGCCAAGCGCTTCACAACCTCAGGTATGGGCCCCTCTCAGGGCAAGTACGAAAACGTGAATGCGATGGCTGTACTCGCCCAGGCCACTAATCGCGATGTGCAGAACACCGGAACCACGGTGTGGCGTCCCCCATACGCTCCGATCAGCCTTGGTGCACTAGCCGGTCGCGTCTTCGAGCCGGTTCGGGTGTCACCGATTCAGTTGTGGCACAAAGAACACGGTGCGACGGACATGGTCGCCGGACAGTGGATTCGGCCAGATCGGTACGGCAACCCGGCTGCCGAGGTCCTCAACGTCCGTTCCAATGTCGGCATCATTGATCTGACTCCGTTGGGCAAGCTCGATCTGCATGGGCCCGATGTCGTCAAATTGCTCAACCTCGTCTACACCAATAACTGGGACAATTTGGCGGTCGGCTCGGTGCGGTACGGCGTGATGTGCGCTGAAGACGGCGTGGTCATGGACGACGGTGTCACCGGGCGACTCGGAGATGACCACTATCTGATGACGACGACGTCATCGGGCGCGGGCGCGGTGTGGGACTGGCTCGAGATGTGGCTGCAGACGGTGCACCGCGACTGGCAGGTCACGATCACCCCGCTGACTACCGCGCTGTGCAGTATGAACATCGCGGGACCTAAGTCACGTGAGCTGTTGCGCCGGGTGACCGATATCGACCTCGATCCGGCGGCGTTTGGCTATATGAAGGTGCGTACCGGCACCGTTGCCGGGGTCGCCAACTGCATTGTCTGGCGGATCGGCTTCACCGGCGAGCTCAGCTTCGAGATCCACGTACCGGCCTCCTACGGGCTGCACGTGTGGCAGACCCTCCTGGACGTCGGTCAAGATCTCGGCATCGCCCCGTTCGGTATCGAGGCGCAGCGCATCCTGCGTTTGGAGAAAGGCCACCTGATCGTGGGCCAGGACACCGACGGTCTGACGCAGGCCTATCAGGCTGGACTCGGCGGCTTGGTGAAACTGGCCAAGGAGGACTTCTCCGGTAAGCCTGAGCTCGCGTGGCAAGAGACGCGGGACGGTGACTACTCGCGTCTGGTTGCCGTCGAGACCGTGAATCCGAATCTTGTACCTCCGGAGGCGAGTCAGATCGTGCGCAACGGTAGTGAGATCGTCGGCCGGATAACCTCAAGCCGAATGTCGCCCACGCTCAAACGATCAATCTGCCTGGCGCACGTTCCGGCAGCACTTGCTGCACCGGGGTCGCGGGTCACCATCGTGTTGGAGAACGGCGATCGCGTCGATGCGATTGTCCGCGAGGAACTGGCGTTCGTCGATCCTGAGGGGGTGCGTCTTCGTGGCTGAATCTGTACCGATCGCGCGGAGTCCGATCATGTTCGACGGGCCGCACGAGGTCATCGACGGATGGGAGGTGTCGACCCGCACATCGAACTCCGCATTGACAATCGCTGATGAAAGCCACCTCACCAAGGTGGTCATCCGGACGGCCGGCGCTCACCCGCTGATTGATTCACTCCCGCCTACCGGCCGCACGGCGAACGTCGGATCGACCCTGCGTGTCGGATCGGCTCCCGGCGAGTGGTACCTACT